>NZ_JBEZYG010000013.1:0-266979 GCF_040638385.1 Streptomyces sp. NPDC026589 | reverse complement strand
CGCGGGAGGTCAGGCAGTCGTAGAAGTCGGTCCGGAACCGCGACAACACGGTCAGGGACTCGACGCGAACAGCGTCGTGCAGCAGACTCACCCTCGCGGCCTTGGCATGATCAACAGCGTCTCGACAACGCACATGATCACACCAAGGCCGCACCGTTGTCTCATCGCCCACTAATGGCCAACCGGCCCTTCAGCAGGGGACGTTAAAAAGCAAGCTCACGAGTTTCGACAGCACCTCACCTTCGTCGTGGGCCGGTCGTGTCCGACCAGGAGGTCTGTCCTGTGGGGCCCGGCCGATATCGCCTGGCGGATCGGTGCCCGAGTCGGGCAGGGTGCCGGGTGATGAGCGATGAGTACGAGATGTCATACGCCCTCCCCGACTCGGTCGAGGGTCTGCTGCAACGGGGGCGTGGCCTGGGTGCCGTGCGAGCGCTTCAGGATCCGCAGGGATCTGCCGTGTTCGTGTATGACGGGATCCGCCGTGACTGGCGGTGGGACCAGACCGACGAACGGTCTCTGTACGTGGCGCGGCTGGTCCGTGATCTGGGCCTGTCCCCCATGCCGATCGTTGACCAGCTGGCAGGGGATGAGGAGGCTTGCTTGCGGGCCTGCGAGGTACTGGAGCTGCTGGGCCTGGCCGGATCGGACGACGCCAAGAAAGGGCTTCGGGCGTATGTCCGCACGGGCGGGCATTGGGTCCGCGTACTGGAGTCGCTGTCAGCCGGCTGGCCGCCGGAGTGGTGGGAAGACCTCGGTGACGTCGCACGCGCCCGGATCGGCGCAGAAGCGGAGCTTCCTTGGTTCTCCGAGCCGTGGACGCGATTCGGTATCGAGGTCCAGAGCCGTCCGTTCGTTCCGCGGCCGTCATTGGCCGGGCTCAACACGGCAGAACTTCTCGCTCTGCTCGCCGACACTCGCACGGAAGGCGTCACGAAGGTCGACGCGCTGCGTGCCCTGAATGGCCGAGAGCCTGCTGAGGGGCTGATCCCGCTGGTTCCCTCGTTGGGCACGTCGGACGGCCGCCGCCCCTTGCCCCTACTCAGGCGGGCCGTTGAGTCCCTGGGTCCCCTCGCCGTACCGGCAGCGCACGGCTGGGCGCAGGAGGACCGCCCCTGGCTGGCCCTGCTGGGTGCGGACGTCCTGGCCGACCATCCCGGCCCCGAGGCTTTGCCGGGGCTGGTGACCGAACTCGCCGAACAATGGACGGCGCGGGCCTGGTGCGGTCCCGACCGAACGGCCCGGCGCCTGGCCCGGTTCGGACCTGACGCCGCCGGGGCGGTGCCCTACCTACGGCGCTTCTGGCTTCACACTCCGCACTCGTACGAGCGGGCCGCGTACCTGGAGGCACTCGCTGCCATCGACCAGGACGGCCTGGAGCACGTATACGCCGAGTCCCTCTGGGACTGTGAAGAAACGACGCGGCTGCTGGGGATCGCCTCGGCACCCACGAGTCCGGAGACCCTGGGACGGATCGCCGTACTGCGCGATGACCCGATGGAGACGACCGCGGTGAGAGCTACTGCCCGAGCACGGCTGGAGGCCCCTACCGACCGACCCTGTTCGAACAATTAAGCCCGACCTTCGGGGCGCCTCCCGTTCTCGTAAACAACGGCCACGGTCTGACCCGGGCGCCTCCCGAGCTGCTGAACAAACGCTGTCGAGACTCGTGAACAAAGCCACCCGCGACATGCTGCCCAACCCGCAGAACAGCATCGAGACCATCGCCGCCCTCCTCGGCGTCTCGGTGGGCACGCTCTACAACCACATCCCCGACCTCAAGGAACTGCGGACCTCCCGCGTCCCCGCCCCGCTCGAAGGGAGCACCCGGTGATCCACCACCCGCACCGCATGAAGGGGGCCGCCCTCCTCCAGGGTGCCCGTTCCGCCGGGGAGGACGGGCCCTTCGGTCCGTACGGCGGCGTCAGCGAGGCCGACGGCGACGATCGGAACCAGGCGCACACCGAGCAGGAACAGGAGCGGACGCAGCGATGACGACCCTGTGGCGGAACGTGCTGTCCGCGCTCCAGGACCTTGACGCCCCCGGCCGCGAGCAGACCATCGCCCAGGGCGCCGCCGCGCTCGCCCTCAAACGGACCCCCGAGGCGACCACGGACGACGTACTGGAGATCGGCCTGTACGAGTTCGGCGTCGTCATCGAGCCGCCGACCGCGGCGGCCGCGCTCGCCACGCACAGGGTGACCGAGTCCGAGCAGGAGCGTTGAACCAGTGACGACCACCAGCCCCCACGGGGCTGCACCCCCCCGCTGCCGGACCGGACGGCCATGGTTGGGCCCCGCCCGGTCCGGCAGCCACACCCTGCGAGGCAGCCCGGCTGATCGAGCACATCGTGGCGGCCGTACGCGCCGGCGACGACCCGGCGATCCGCACCCTGCTCCACCAGCTGGCCGACGTCGCCGACGCCGAGGCCCTCCTGCTGCTGCACCGCCGGCTCAACGAGGACCTGCACCGCTGACCAGGAGGGCCCCCGCGCCCGTACGCGTCGGCACCAGCGCCACCCGGCCGCACCTGGCACGATGCCCCTCACGCAGCCGCTGCCGGTACCTTGCCCCGCCGACCTGATCCCGGCCGCCGCCGCGTCGCCGTCGAAAACCAGGGCCGGCGCTGGACGGTCGGTCAAGGTCGACGCGCTCACCGCCGGCCCGGACCACGCCGTCGAGGACAACGCGTACGACGCGATCCGCGCCGCCGTCATCCGCCTGCCGCTACCGCCCCGGCCCGGCCTCGGACCTCCCTGGAGGAACTCCGGTCAGGGGGTGACGATGGAGAAGTCCGGGTCGCCGATGTCGAGGAGGCCCGCGAGGCGGGCGAGGACCGACGCCTGGCCGGTGACTTCGATGCCCGCCTCCGTGAGAACGTCGGCTCCGAGCTCTCCCGTCGCGAGCGCAGGGAGAGCCCGTGCCGTTGTCGTGAGTGTCACGTCCGCGTCCCCGCTCCGGGGTGCCGAGCTGTAGGTGAGCGCGCCGTTGGCCAGCCGCAGGCGGTACCGCTGAACGGTGTCGGTCAGGACGACGTCGATGGTCAGTTTCTCGTCCCAAGCCCGGGGGCCGTCGACCTGGATGGCGAGGGCGTCGAAGAGCATCTCCGGTGTGAGGGCGGAGACGACGTCCGCGGAGGCTGTGACGGTCGGCGTGCCGAACTTTCCCTCGCGCAATTCGGTCGCGCCCGACAGGTAGATGTTGCGCCACACGCCGTTCTCTGCGCCGTAGCCGAGCTGCTCGAAGGTGTCGGCCAGCAGCTCGCGCGCCACCAGGTGGTCGGGCTGGGCGAACACGACGTGGCTGAGGATCTCCGCGCTCCAGCGGAAGTCGCCCGTCTCGAACGCGGCACGGGCCTTCTCTACGACCGCGTCCGCGCCGCCGCCGAGTGCGACGTAGCGCTTGCCCTGCTCGACGGGCGGGTGCTGCCACAGGTGCGCGGGGTTGCCGTCGTACCAGCCCATGTAGCGCTGGTAGATCGCCTTGAGGTTGTGGCTGACCGAGCCGTAGTAGCCGCGGGCGTGCCAGGCGTGTTCGAGCGCGGGTGGCAGCTTGAGCTCCTCCGCGATCTCGATGCCGGTCCAGCCTTTGTTGATCAGTCGCAGGCACTGGTCGTGCAGATAGGCGTACAGGTCGCGCTGTTCGGAGAGGAACTTCACGACGCGCTCGTTGCCCCAGGTGGGCCAGTGGTGGGACGCGAAGACCACCTCCGTCTCGTCACTGAAGAGGTCGATGGTCTCGGTGAGGTAGTTCGACCAGGCGTGCGGGTCGCGGACCAGGGCGCCGCGCAGGGTCAGGAGGTTGTGTTGCGTGTGGGTGGCGTCCTCCGCGGCGCACAGTGCCTTGTGGTCGGGGAAGTACACGAGGATCTCGGCGGGGGCTTCGGTGCCGGGGGCCATTTGGAAGATCATTCGTACGCCGTCGACGGTCTCGGTCTGACCGGTCTCGGTGATGTCCAGCGTCGGGGCGATGAGGGTGATGTTGCCGGTCGCGACGGTCTGGGCCAGGCCGGTGCCGAGCGCGCCTCGGGGGCTGCGGGCCAGCGCCGCCCCGAACATGTACGCCGCGCGTCGGGCCATCGCGGTTCCGGCGTAGACGTTCTCCGAGACGGCGGGCTCCGTGAACTCCGCCGGGGCGATGACTGGCACCCGGCCGGCGTCGACGTCTTCCTGCGTCGTGATCCCCCGGACGCCACCGAAGTGGTCCACATGCGGATGGGTGTACAGCACGCCGGTGACGGGCCGGTCGCCACGGTGCTCCCGGTACAGCGCGAGCGCGGCCGCCGCCGTCTCCTGCGTCACCAGCGGGTCCAGCACCAGGACCCCTGTCTTGCCCTCGATGAACGTCACGTTCGACAGGTCGAACCCTCGCACCTGGTAGATGCCGGGCACGACCTCGAACAGGCCCTGGATCGCGTTGAGCGTCGACTGGCGCCAGAGGCTTGGGTTCGCGGTGTCCGGCACTTCGCCCTGGAGGAAGTCGTAGGTGTCGTTGTCCCAGACCACCGTGCCCTCGGCGTCGGTGATGGCGTTCGGGGCCCGCTTGCCCAGGTAGCCGCGTTTCGCGTCCTCGAAGTCCTGGGTGTCGGAGAACGGCAGGCGGTTCAGCAGAGCCTGGTTCTGGCCGGCGACGGTCGGGGACACGGGCTTGGGCGTCATAGACATAGCGCCCATACTGGCCACGATGGCCCGTCTCCGCACCCCGAGCGGCCGTGCACCGGTCGAGGAGCAACGCCGGCACCCTCGCCGCCCCCAGCTCGACCGCAACTCCATCCGCGAGAAATCGACCAGGGCACCGCAGAGTGCAAGGGCAACCACGGCTGACACCTAAGGTCATCGACGATGACTCGTGCGCCGAGGTGTTCGGCACCCCGAGCGCGCCATTAGGGCGGAAATGTGCTTGCGGGCCGGCCCCGCGCTCGTCACACGGAGCGGGCGGTCAGGCGGCTGGGACGGCCAGAATCCGTCGCCGGCGGCCGGCGCCGATCTGTCACAGGTGCTCGTCGAGGAAATCCGTCACCTGGCCCTTCGACAGGGCCCCGACCTTCCTCGCCGTCGCGCTGCCGTGCTTGAAGAGCAGGAGCGTCGGGATGCCGTCGATGTCGTACTTGGGTGCGGTGGCCGGGCTCTGGTCGATGTCCAGTTCCGCGATCGTGAACCTGCCCGCGTACGCGGAGGCGACCTCTTCGAGGATGGGCGTGAGCATCTTGCTCGGACCGGCCCACTCGGCCCGGAAATGGACGAGCACGGGCCCTCCGCCATCGAGCACGTGCGCCGCGAAGGAACTGTCGGTCACCACTATGACGTTGCCGCTCATCGGAAACTCCGTCCGCTGGGAAATGCCTGCCGTTGCATCCTCCCCACAGACGAATGCACGACACATCGGACCGACGCAGGCCGAGCGCTAACGCCCTCAGCACAGGCGAGTTCCTCTCCGAGAACCAGGCAACCCCCTTCCTGGAACTGGCAGGGCCTCAAGGTCGTTGCTCCTGGTGGCAGTGATCGTGACGGCCCTGCCCATGGCACCCGCACCCTGCCGGTTTCGTTGCCGGGCACCGTGCCCACCCCGGCTTGCACGGTTCGGACAGAAGGCCGAGGTTCTGCCGCCCCTCGGGCCTCAGTGGAAGTAGCGGGTGAACACCGCGTTGCTGTCGGAAACAAACGCGGCCAACTCCTGGATGGCCGAGCACCCTGCTGCCACCCAATCGCCTGAGCTGGATCGGCGACTTCTTCTCCTCTCCAATCAGCGCCACCGACCCACCAAGCGACAAAGACCCCAGCGACCACGCTGAGGTCTTCGCCATCCATGATCAAGTTCATAACGCTAAGGGCTGGGCTGTGTCTACCAGTCCCAAGTCTGGGAGACGTCACAATGCCCCGTACCGGCCACTGACTCTTCACGTGGCACGACGACTGACGTTCGCGTGGCAGACAACACTCGGGGAGCCCGTCGACGTGATCGACGAGCAGATGCGCGACCCGGATTCGAAATGTCTCAACGGTTAACCTTGCGCCCAGTCGATCGTGCTCAATCGGAAGGCCGCCCTACACCGCCTTCTCCTCGCATGTCCACGTACGGGGCACTGTGCCCCCGCTGTCCTACTCAAGTCCGCTACGACAATGAGAGGCATCCGCATGTCCGACGAGCTCGTCAAGACCCACGTCCGCAAATGGCTGGCTGCCAATGTCGCCGTTCAGACATCGTTCCGTGCGAAGGTCCGGGACCTGGAAGCATCCGGTCTGCTCATCGTCGACGGCGGCCAGATCGGCGGTTACGACAAGGACAATCGTGCTGACTGGGAGATCAAGGACTGGCGCACGGGCAAGGTTCTGGCGTCCGGGCACAGCAGCTTCGACGGGATGAATGAAGTACTTGCGCAGGTCGCCCCGGACCGGCGGTTGTCCAGTGGCTCGAGGGGAAAGCCGACGCTGACGAGGTCGCCGAATGCTCGGTGAGCCCGTCGAGATGATCGAGCGGCAGATGCAAAGCGAGGTCGCTGCGGCTCACGCAGACTTGGAGCCGCAACCAAGTGACAGCCTGGTAGCGGGCGGCACCAGAACGTACAGCCGATGACGCAAGTGGTCGGCAAGTATCGGGACGTGCTAAGCGCCCGACTCCGTGGCCGCGCCCCCTCGCCTGGGCAGCGTCGCTAGGACATCAGCGAGGACCCACCGTAGAAGGTTCCAGCGGTTCACGGCGGCGCCGCTCACCTGCCGCAGACGGGGCACCCGGGGGTGCCCCGCCGAATGATCCCCTCCGCTGCGGATGTGCGGCAGCTGATCGACCGGCTGCGGGCCGGCGGGGAGTCTTCGGCCTCGCCGGCCCGCCCCTTGCCGTCATGGGAGACGGATGGGAAAAAAATGGGAAAAGGATCTTGCTCATCGAGGCTGACTAGAGCTAAGTCAGGCCAACTCAGGCCAACCCGACCGGCGCGCAGCTGACCTTCTCCTCGCCCTCCACGGACCCGAGTCATCTCTCGGTCCCGCTGCGCGAGAAGTGATCACCGACTGCTGCCGGGCGGGCAGGGCCCGGCTACTGCCCTCCTGGCAGCAGCGTCCCCGGTTCGGCCGGGGCCACCCCCACCGCCTCCGTCCTCGGATTGCGCCGCTGACGGCGGGCCACCCAGGTGGCGAACCACGAGAGCAGCATGCACATCCCGATGTAGATCGGAGAGATCACCATCACGACGGGGATGAAGGGAAGATCGTAGTCGAGATTCGACGCGATCAGCTTTCCGGCGTGGAGGAATTCCTCGTAGGTGATCAGATAGCCCAGTGAGGTGTCCTTGAGCGCGACCACCAGCTGACTGATGATGGTCGGCAGCATCGCGCGCACGGCCTGGGGAGCCAGGACGAACGTGGTGACCTGTGTCTTGCGCATGCCGAGCGCGTACGCCGCCTCGCGCTGGCCCCGGTCCACGGAGTTGATTCCGGTGCGGAACACCTCCGCGAGGACGGAGCCGTTGTAGAGCGTCAGCCCGGCGACCAGGGCGGGCAGCGGCTGGACCTTCAGCGCCACGAAGATGAAGAAGATCATCACCAGCACCGGCATGGCCCGGAAGAACTCGACGAGCAGGGTGGAGATCCAGCGCAGCACCCGGTGTTCGGAGAGCCGGCCGACCGCGAGGACCGCGCCGAGGACGAGCGAGAGGACGGCGGCGTACGCGAACGCCTTGAGGGTGTTGCCGAGGCCGCGCAGCAGCAGTTCCTGGATGCCCTTGTACGTGAAGGGCATCCACTTCTCGGCGGTGAACTGGTCGGTGTCGAAGAGCAGATAGACGATCCAGCCGAACAGCGCCAGGATCACCACCGTCGAGGCGATCCCGTACAGCAGGTGTCGTTTACGGGTCACCGGGCCGGGGATGTCGTAGAGCGCGGTGGCCGCCGGCAGTGTGGGCCTGCGGGTGAGGGTCTTGGTCATCGTGCCACTCCCCAGCGCTTCTCCATCACGTTGAACACCGCGCTGATGGTCAGGGTGATGATCAGGTAGCCGACGGCGATCCAGATGAAGGACCAGATGATGCTGTAGCCCAGCTCGTTGAGCGTCTTGTAGGTGCCGAGGAGTTCGGTGACGCTGAACGCCCCGGCGATCGCCGAGTTCTTCGCCAGCGCGATCAGGGTCGAGCCGACCGGCGGGATCACCGACCGGAACGCCTGCGGCAGCACCACGGTGCTCAGGGTCTGGCCGAAGTTCATGCCGAGGCTGCGCGCGGCCTCGCCCTGGCCCTTGGGCACGGTGTTGATGCCGGAGCGCAGCACCTCGCAGATGAAGGCCGAGGTGTAGCAGCCGAGCGCCAGCACCGCGAAGACCTGGAACGGCAGGACGAGCCCGAAGCGGGGCAGGCCGAGCAGGACCGCGAAGAACAGCAGCGTCAGCGGGGTGTTGCGGAGCACGGTGACCCAGACCGTGCCCAGCACCCGGAAGGAGCCGACGGGCGCGACCCGGAAGGACGCCATCAGGAAACCGAGGACGAGCGCCAGCGCGGAGGCGTAGACGGTCAGCTCGACGGTGCCGAGGAAGCCCTTGCCGTAGAGGGAGAAGTTCTCTGTCAGTACATCCATGGGTGGGGCCGTCCCCTCAGTTCGCCGGGTAGCGGTCGATGGGCGGCGGGGTCGGCGCGGGCGCTCCGGAGAGCCCCAGCGTCGCTTCGTACGCCTTCTTCCAGTTGCCGTCCTTCTCGTTGGCCTCCAGCGCGCCGTTGAGCGCGTTGCGCAGCGCGTTGTCGTCGCGCGGTACGCCGATGCCGTACGGCTCCTCGGAGAAGGGCTTGCCGACGACCTTCATCTCGTCGGGCGCCTTGGCCGCGAAGCCCAGCAGGATCGCGTCGTCGGTGGTGACGGCGTCGACCTGGAAGGTGAGGAGGTTGTCGACGCAGATCGAGTAGGTGTCGTACGCGACGAGCGTCGCCCTGGGATAGTCGGCGGCGATGCGCTGGTAGGGCGTGGAGCCGGCCGCCGAGCAGACGGTCCTGCCCGCCAGGTCCTGCGGCCCGTCGATGTCGTTCTCGTCGGTGCGCACCAGCAGGCCCTGGCCCGCCATGTAGTACGGACCGGCGAAGCCGACGAGCTTCTTGCGCATGTCGTTGATGGTGTAGGTGCCGACGTAGTAGTCGATCTGGCCGTTCTGCAGGGCCGTCTCGCGGTTGGCGGAGGCGATCGTGCGGAAGCGGATCGTCTTCGGGTCGAAGCCGAGCGAGGCCGACATCATCCGGGCGATCTCGATGTCGAACCCGGAGTAGATCCCGCTCGCCGGGTCCTTCTCCCCGAGGTACGGCTGGTCCTCCTTGGCGCCGACCACCAGATAGCCGCGCTTCTTCGCCTTGGCCCAGGTGCGGGAGTCGGGCAGTTCGAAGCCGGTGTCGACCTGGTACACCGGCAGGGCCTCGGCCTTGGGGCCCTTGACCGGCGGGCTGCCGTCCCTGCCGCAGCCGGCGGCGAGTGCGGCGAGCAGGAGACCGGCCACCAGGGCGGTGACCCTGCCCCTACGCGTGTTCCTCGTGCGCAACATGGAAGCCTCCCCTCAGTGCTTGAGGATCTTGGACAGGAAGTCCTTGGCGCGGTCGCTCGACGGGGACGTGAAGAAGTCCTCCGGGGTGCGGTCCTCGACGACGCAGCCGTCGGACATGAACACCACGCGGTTCGCCGCGGAGCGGGCGAAGCCCATCTCGTGGGTGACCACGACCATGGTCATGCCGTCCCGGGCCAGCTGCTGCATGACCTCCAGCACCTCGTTGATCATCTCCGGGTCGAGCGCCGAGGTGGGCTCGTCGAAGAGGAGCGCCTTGGGGTCCATGGCCAGGGCACGGGCGATGGCCACGCGCTGCTGCTGGCCGCCGGAGAGCTGGGCGGGGAACTTGTCCGCGTGGGCGGCCAGGCCGACGCGCTCCAGGAGTTCACGGGAGCGCCGGTCGGCCTCGTCCTTCTTGCGCTTGCGGACCTTGAGCTGGGCCAGCGAGACGTTGTCCAGCACGGTCTTGTGGGCGAAGAGGTTGAACGACTGGAAGACCATGCCGACTTCGGCACGGAGCTGGGCCAGGCCCTTGCCCTCCTCGGGGAGGGGTCTGCCGTCGATCGTGATGCTGCCGGACTCGATCGTCTCCAGCCGGTTGATCGCCCGGCACAGGGTGGATTTCCCTGAGCCGGAGGGGCCGATGACCACCACCACCTCCCCGCGGCCGACGGTGAGATTGATGTCCTGAAGTACGTGCAACTCTCCGAAGTGTTTGTTGACGTCCCTCAGTTCGATCAACGGATCGACGGCCATGCGCTGCCCTACCCACTTGTCGCTGTGTCGAGGTCAGCGCAAACTATCCATCGCGAAAAGGGACTTCGCACCCGACACGCGTAAATGGCGCAAAAGGCTTTTTAACTGGATTAGGTGAGGAGAGCAGGGCCCCGGCCGGCCGCCGGCTCAGTTCTCGGCGGACTCCGCGTACACCTGCGAGAGCTCCGGGCTGCCCGCCATCGCCCAGTCGAGACCGGCCGCGACGACGTCGATCTCGCGCCCGGACTCCAGCCGCACCACGGGCTGACCGCTCGGCCACACGTCCCACGCCGCACCCGGGACGGTCCGCACGATCACGGTGCCGAGGTAGAGACCGGCGTCGTTGCCGAGCCAGGGAAGCTCCTCGGGGTCGTCGCGCCAGCGGGGCGGCAACTGGTCGAGCGCGGCCAACGAAGCGGGTGTGTCATCGAGTTCGAGTCCGTGCTGCCCCGCCCTGACGCGCAGCAGTTCGCATTCGGCGAGCAGTTCGGCCACACCGTCGGGGTCTGCTTCGACGGCGGCGACGAGTGCGCCTGAACGCGTACCCCCCTGACGCTTACGCCAGTTGTCCAAGAAAGGGATGTTCATACCACTAGGGTCCCATCCCGGCCCGGTTCCGCACCACAGGGCGCGCGGCGTTCACCGATCCCCCACCCCGCCCCGGCCAGGGATCCGAGCAGATATCTAAAGTACGCACATGAGTGCACACGCTTACGTTTCGGAACTGTTCTCGCTGGAAGGCCGGGTGGCGGTGGTCACCGGCGGCAGTTCCGGCATCGGCCGGGGGATCACCGGCGCCCTGGCCCGGGCCGGCGCGGGCGTCGTCGTGGTGGCCCGCCGGGAGGCCGAGCTGCGCGCGACCGTGGACGAGCTGACCGCCGAGGGCTGCCGGGCCGCCTGGGTGAGCGCGGACCTGAGCACCGCCGAGGGGGTGCGCACGGGGGCGGACGAGGCCGTGCGGGCATTCGGGGAGCCGGACATCCTGGTGAACTGCGCCGGGATCAATCTGCGGCCGCCGATGAGCGAGCTGGGCGAGGACGTCTGGGACACCACGATGGCGGTGAACCTGAAGGCGCCGTTCCTGCTGGGGCAGCGCTTCGGGCCCGGCATGGCCGAGCGCGGATACGGGCGGATCATCCACGTCACCTCGCAGCAGGCACACCGGGCCTTCGTGAACAGCGGCGCGTACGGGGTGTCCAAGGGCGGCCTGGAGTCCCTCGCCCGCTCCCAGGCCGAGGCGTGGTCGCCGCACGGGGTCACCGTGAACACCCTGGTGCCCGGGTTCGTGCTGACACCGCTGAACGAGCGCCTCGCCTCGGACCCGGAGAAGGTGGCGTCGCTCGCCGCGCGGACCCTGATCGGCCGCAACGGCCTCGCGGAGGACTTCGCGGGGGCCGCGGTGTTCCTGGCGGGGCGCTCCTCGGCGTACGTCACCGGGCAGTCGGTGTTCGTGGACGGCGGGTTCTCGGTGCACTGAGGGCCGGTGCGCCCGGGCGGCGGGCTGTCGGCGTCCGGCCGTCGGTGCGCCCGGGCGGCGGGGTCGCGGTGTCCGGCCGTCGGTGCGCCGGGCCCGCCGCCCGTCGTGAGGGGCCTCGGGGCCTCTACTGCTGGAGGGCCTGTGCCGCCTCGCCCACCGCCCGCTCCACCGCGGCGGACACGGCCTCCTTGTCCAGACCGAGGCCGGTGAGCACGCCGGAGCCGCCCTCGAACTCCAGCAGGGCCAGCAGGAGGTGCTCGGTGCCCACGTAGTTGTGGCCGAGCCGGAGCGCCTCGCGGAAGGTCAGCTCCAGGACCTTCTTGGAGTCCGCGTCGTACGGGATCAGCTCCGGTGCCTCGTCCACGGCGGCGGGCAGCACGGCGGTCGCCGCCGCCCGCAGCACGTCCGTCGTCACGCCCTGCCCGGCGAGGACGCGGGCGGCGACGGCCTCGGGCTCGGCGAGCAGGCCGAGGATCAGGTGGGCCGGGACGATCTCGGCGTGCCGGGCGGCCTGTGCCTCGTTGTGGGAGGCGACCACCACGTTCCGGGCGCGCGGGGTGAAGCGGTTGAAGCCCTCGTTCGGGTCCGGGTCCGAGGAGCCGCCGCCCTTCTTGGGCACGAAGCGCTTCTGGGCGGCCTGGCGGGTGACCCCCATGCTCCGGCCGATGTCGGTCCAGGAGGCGCCGGAGCGCCGGGCCTGGTCCACGAAGTGGCCGATGAGATGGTCGGCCACGTCTCCGAGGTGGTCGGCCGCGAGCACCGCACCGGAGAGCTGCTCCAGGGCGTCGTCATTGGTCTGCTTGATGGCCTCGATCAGATCGTCGAGGCGCACGGACGGGGAGACAGGAAGAGGCTGCGTCATGTGACAACCGTAGGTTGACACCCAGGGGGTGTCAACCTTGAGTTGTCAGGGTGGTTCGGCCTCCGGTCCCCGTTGGTCCCGGCTCAGAGGTCGAGGTCTACGACCACCGGAGCGTGGTCCGACGCACCCTTGCCCTTGCGCTCCTCGCGGTCGACGTAGCTGTCCTTGACGGCGGCGGTGAACGGGGCGTTGCCGAAGGTGAGGTCGATCCGCATGCCCTTGTTCTTGGGGAACCTCAGCTCGCGGTAGTCCCAGAAGGTGTAGGCGCGGTCGTACTTGAGAGGGCGGGGCAGGACCTCGCTCAGACCCTCCGCCTCCAGGGCCGCGAGGGCGGCGCGCTCGGCGGGCGTCACATGCGTGGCGCCGGCGAACAGCGCCGGGTCCCAGACGTCCTCGTCGGTCGGGGCCACATTGAAGTCGCCGAGGACCGCGAACGGCAGGGCCTTGGCGGCGTCCGCCGCCACGGCCTTCCGCAGGGCCTCCAGCCAGCGCAGCTTGTACGCGTAGTGCTCGTGCGCGACCTCGCGGCCATTGGGCACGTACACCGACCAGAGGCGCAGCGGGCCGCACGTCGCCGAGATCGCGCGCGGCTCCCGCACCCCGTCGTAGTCCGGGCCGTCGGGCAGCCCGGTGACGACGTCGGTGAGGCCGACGCGGGAGAGCAGCGCGACCCCGTTCCACCGGCCGGTGGCGTTGACCGCGGACTCGTAGCCCAGCTCGGCGAGCGCGGCGGTGGGGAACTGCTCCGCCGTGCACTTGGCCTCCTGGACGCACAGCACATCGGTGCCGCTGCTCTCCAGCCAGGCCAGAAGCCTCGGCAGCCGGGCGGTGATCGAATTGACGTTATAGGTGGCGATGCGCATGGCAGCCAACCTAGCGGCTCCCACTGACAGTCGCCGGGGGGCTCACAGCTCGGTGACCCCGCCCGGGGCCAGCCGACCGTGGTCCGCGCCACCCAGGGCCCCGATCTGGTTGTCGTAGATCGGCCGTGCCAGATCGGTCAGCAGGGCGTCGTGGACGTCGATGGCGCGTCGCGGCTTGACCTCGCGCACATAGTCGATGACCTCGGAGATCTTGTTCCAGGGGGCCATGACCGGAAGCAGGAGGGTGTCGACGGGGCGGTCGGGAACGGTGAGCGCGTCGCCGGGGTGGAAGACCGAACCGTCGACGAGGAAGCCGACGTTGGTGACCCTCGGGATGTCCGGGTGGATCACCGCGTGCAGCTCGCCGTGCACCGTGACGTCGAATCCGGCGGCGGAGAACGCGTCCCCGTCGCCCACGGTGTGGACCCGCCCGGGGAACGCGGCCGAGAGCTGCCCGGCCACGCTGCGCAGCGTCCAGATCTCGGCCGCCGGGTTCGCCTCCAGGCCCGCCCGCAGCCGCGCCTCGTCGAAGTGGTCCGGGTGCTCGTGCGTCACCAGGACGACATCGGCGCCGAGCGCCGCGTCGTCCTCGGAGAAGCCCCCGGGGTCGATGACCAGGACCCGCCCCTCCTTCTCGACGCGGACGCAGGAGTGGGTCTTCTTGGTGAGGGTGAGTGCCCGAGGCGATGCGTTCATGGCTCCATCCTGCTACGCGGGCGGCGTGGTTTCCTCCTGGATCACCTTCTGCGCGACGGCGAACGCGGCTCCGGCGGCCGGGAGTCCGCAGTAGACGGCGGTCTGGAGGAGAACTTCCTTGATCTCGGCGGGCGTCAGGCCGTTGCGCAGAGCGGCGCGGGTGTGCGCGGCCAGGCCCTCCAGGTGGCCGGAGGCGACGAGCGCGGTGAGCGTGATGCAGCTGCGGGTGCGGCGGTCGAGGCCGTCCCGGCTCCAGACCTCGCCCCAGGCGTACCGGGTGACCAGCTCCTGGAAGTCCTCGGTGAAGCCGTCGGCCGAGGCGTTCACCGCGTCGACATGGGCGTCCCCCAGCACCTCCCGGCGCACCTTCATGCCCTGCTCGTGCCGGTCGTCCGGGGTCGGAGCGGAGGTCTCGGGCGGCGGGGCGGCCGGGGCGATCTCGGCCACCGGGGCGAACGGGACGGCGGGCTTCGCGGGCCCGGGGACGGTCGGCAGCACGGGGATCGCGGCCGAGGTGTCCTGCTGCCAGGCGGTGGAGAAGTGCATCAGCAGCAGGTCGCTGACGGCGGCGGGCTGCTCGACCGGCGCGAGGTGCGAGGCCCCGGGGACGAGCGCCAGGCGGGCGTCCGGTATCCCGGCGACCAGGGTGCGGGCCTCGGCGGGCCCGGTGACCTGGTCCTCCGCCCCGACCAGCACCAGAGTGGGTACCCCGATCCGGCCCAGTGCGCCGCGGATGTCGAACGCGGCGAGGGCCTCGCAGGCGGCGATGTAGCAGCCGGGATCGGTGGTGCGGACCATCTGTACGGCCCATTCGACGATGGCGGGCTGCGCGGCGGCGAAGCCGGGAGTGAACCAGCGCTCGGGCGCGGTGCGGGCTATCGGCTCCAGGCCGTTGGTGCGGACGATCACGCCGCGCTGGCGGAACTCGTCCGCCGTGCCGAACCGGGGCGAGGAGGCGATGAGCGCCAGCGAGGCGACCCGGTGCGGGTGGCGCAGGGCCAGGTCGGCGCCGACGGCACCGCCGATCGAGCAGCCCGCGTAGCCGAACCGCTGGACGCCGAGCCGGTCCAGCGTCGCGAGCAGCCGGTCGGCCAGATCGGCGACGGAGGCGGCGGCGTGCGCGGGCGCGCCGCCGTGGCCGGGCAGGTCGTAGCGGAAGACCCGCCAGTGCTGGGACAGCTCGGGTATCTGCCGGTCCCACATGTGCCACGTCGTCCCGAGGGAGGGCCCGATCACCAGGACAGGAGCGTCTTCTGGTCCGTCGAAGCGGTATTGCATGTTTTCAGTCGCCGTCTCACTCACCCGCCCACGCTCCCATATCCCGCGCGGTCGCACGTCGCCGGGGGAAGCCGACCCGCCCCGTGACGCCACGTACCGCAGGGGAGTCGCCGCACGCCAGGGTCGCCGGGGGGAGACCATCCCCACCGGCGACCCTGTTCGTCCGCCCTTGCCTACGCGGGGCGTGGATTAGGCGTGATGAAGAACGCGAGGACAGCGGCGGCGACGGCGACGATCGCACCGGTGGTGAAGCCGCGCGAGAAGCCCGAGGAGTCGATTCCCGCGATGCTCGCCGCGGCCATGCTCGACACCACGGCGGCCCCGAGCGAGGCGCCGAACTCGTGGAAGGTGCTGACGATTCCCGAGGCCAGACCGGCTTCGTGGGGTTCGATCTGCCCCAGGGCCGTGGCCGATGCGACCACGAACACCACTCCGGTGCCTGCGGCGGCGAGCCCGACGCCGAGCACCATCGCGAGGGTCCCGTCCAGGAACGCGGGGACGGCCATGCCGACGGCGGCCAGCAGGAGTCCGAGTACGCCGAGCACACGGGGTCCGGTGCGGCCGATGACGCGCCCCGCCCCGTTCGCCCCGACCATGGTCGCCAGCGCCACGGGGAGGAAGAGCAGGCCGGTGGCGAGAGCTCCGTACCCGCGATGGTCCTGGAGGTAGAACGTCCCGAGGAAGAAGACCATGATCATCAGGGCGGTGGCCACGAGGATCAGGACGGTGCCGGCCGCGACCGGCCGACGGATCAGCAGCTTGACGTCCATGAGCGGGCTCTGGGCCGTGCGCTGGCGAACCACGAAGGCGGCGTAGAGCACCACCGCGGCAACGAGGAGCCCCGCGGTCGTCAGCGTGGCCCACCCCTGGTCCCCGGCCCTGATGAGGGCATAGGTCAGGGTTCCGGTGGCCGCGGTCACCAGGATGGCGCCCGGCACGTCGAGGCGGCCCCTCGTGGCGGCGCGGGGCTGCGGCGGAAGCTGCGTGCGCAGCGTGATGAACAGGATCAGCCCCACCGGGATGTTGATGTAGAAGACCCAGGGCCAGCCCGGTCCCGCGGTGAGCACCCCGCCCAGGAGAACCCCCAGCGCGGCACCGCTGCCGCCCAGCGCGGACCAGATGCCGAGCGCCTTGTTCCGCTCGTCGCCGTCGAAGATGGTGACGACCAGTGACAGTGCGGCAGGGGAGAGGACGGCCGCGGCGAGACCCTGGACGACGCGCCCTCCCAGCAGCATCGGTCCCGATGTGGCGAGCCCCGCGACCAGCGAGGCGGCGGTGAACAGCACCAGCCCGAGGAGCACGAGGCGGCGGGCGCCGAAGAGATCGGCGGCGCGGCCTCCGAGCAGCAGGAGGCCACCGAAGGCGAGGGTGTAACCACTGACGACCCAGGTGAGCGTCTCGCGCTCCAGCCCCAGATCCGCGCCCATGTGGGGCAGAGCGATGGCGACGACGGTGACGTCCAGGATCAGCATCAGCTGCGCGACGCCGACGATTCCGAGGATCTTCCAGCGCCGGGGGTCGGGTGTGGAGGTTGGAGTGGTGGAAGCCATGGGTTCGGTCATGACGGTCCGCCCCCTTCAAGTTAAGTCAAACAGATGTGTTCGAGTTCTGTCGCGTACTATAACCCATACAACGGTGTTTGACTTAAGGGGTTGCATGTCGCGCACAGTGACCAAGTCCGCCCGCCGGGCCGACGCTCGGCACAATCTGGAGAAGATCGTCGACGCGGCGATCACCTGCCTGGCGCGCGACCCGGACGCGAGCGTGATCGAGATCGCCCGGGCCGCCGGAGTGGGACGGGTGACGCTGTACGGGCACTTCCCGTCCCGGGACGCCTTGATCGAGGCCGCGTTGACGCGACTCCTCCACGACGGCGACGAGGTTCTGGGCGAACTGGATCTCACGGGCGATCCGCGGGAGGCCCTGCGCGGGCTGATCGCATCGAGCTGGCTGCTGATCGCGCAGTCCAGCGCGGTCCTCGAAGCGGCGCAGTCCAGCCTGCCCCCCGGGCGGGTGCGTGATCTGCACGCCAAACCCGAGCAGCGGGTGGGCGAGCTGATCGCCCGGGGGCAGGCGGACGGCGTCTTCCGCCAGGACCTTCCGGCGGACTGGCTGGCGAGCGCGTTGCACCACATCATCAAGGGCGCCGCGACGGACGTGGCCGGCGGGCGACTGGACCGGTCGGACGCCCCCCGTCTCATCGCCGAGACGATTCTGGGCGCCTACGCACCCGTGGCCCGGGGGTGAGGTGAGGTGCGCGGCCGAAGGCGACGGCGGGCAGTTCGGCACGGCGGTCGACCCGGTCCTGTTCCCACGTGCGGGTGTCGATCAGCCACCACCGGTCCACCTCGACCAGGTAGAGACGGTGCTCGGCCGGGGCGCGCAGCGACGACGGCGGCAGCATCCACTGCGCACGCTCCCGCTTGTCCGGGAAGACGGTTTCGTAGAACACGGAGTGGTACGTCTCCAGGTCGGTGGCGGCGACCTCGGAACACACCCCGGTGAACTGAGCCCCGTCGACGGCGGCGACGTCCAGCCCGGCCGCGCCCCCGGCGACGAAGAGCGATCCGCTGATCCCCGGCGAGGTCGCGATGGAGCGGCTGTGCCGGGAGCCGGTCGCCGAGCCGAACAGGAGGCGCAGCGGATCCCCGAGCCAGGCGTACTCCAGGGTCGCCACCCAGGGGCGCCCCTCCGGCGACACCGTCGCCAGGTTGAGGTAGCGCGCCCGGTCGAGGAGTCGCACGGTCCGATCGGTCATGTTCTCCAGTTCCGCCTCGGAAACGCGCGGAGGCTCTTGCTGGGTGCGGTCAGGCATGCGGGTCTCCAGGGCTTCGACCGGTCGGGCGGGACTACGTGAGGACGACAGGGCCTATGGGGGACGAAAGGGCCTAGATGTGGTGGAGGAGGACGGGCAGCGCGGTGATCCCGTTGCCTATGAAGGTGCGCTCGTGCTCCGTCTCCTCCGGCCTGATGGCGAGTTCCAGCCGGGGGAACCGGTCGAACAGCGCGGGCAGGGCCACTTGGGCCTCCAGGCGGGCGAGATGCGAACCGGGGCAGAAGTGGGCACCGAGCCCGAAGGCGAGGTGGTCCTTGTCCACGCGGTCGATGTCGAAGGCGGTCGGGTCCGCGTGGACTCCGGGGTCGCGGCCGTGGGCTCCGTAACAGATCAAGATGGCGTCACCGGACCGGATGACGACCCCGTCACCGAGGTCGATGTCCTCGACGGCGTAGCGCATGGGCAGATGCATCACCGGGCAGTGGACGCGCAGCGACTCCTCGATCGCATCGTTCCACCGGTCGGGCCGCTCCCGCAGGGTGCGCAGCTGATCGGGGTGTGCGAGCAGTTCACGCACCGTGTGGTCGATGAGGTTGATGGTGGTGGTGCTCCCGCCGCCGAGCATCAGGAGCAGGGTCGATATCAACTCATGCTCGGTGAGGGGGTCGTTGTCCACCTCTCGGGCGGCCAGGAGGAAGCTGGTCAGGTCCTCCCCCGGTTCCCCGCGTTTGGCGTCGATGAGGGTACGCATCGTCGTCACGAGGTCGTCGTTGATCGCGAGCGACTCCTCCTCGCTGACGTCGGTCTGCCCGACGGCCACGAACAGGTCCAGCACCTCACCGCGCTGCTCGCGCGGCACTCCGAACAGGTCGCAGATCATCTCGGTCGGCACGCGGTAGGAGAAGGACCGGTGCAGGTCCACGGTCTCGCCGCCGGGCCCCGACTCCAGTTCGTCGAGGAGCCTCGACACGATGGCCTCCACCTGGGACCGCATCGCCTCGACACGTCGAGGGGTGAACGCCGGCGTGATCAGTCGACGGAGCCGGGCGTGGTCCTTGCCCTCGGCGGTGGCCATGGAGTCCACGTCCACCCACGGGGAGAGCCAGGGCACCGATCCCGGCTCGTATTCCGGCACGTTCTTCTTGAGGTTGCGGGAAACGCCGGGGTGCGTCAGCAGCAGCCTGACGACGTCTCCCCGGGTCACCGACCAGGCTCTGACCCCTTCGGGCAGTTCGACGGGGACGGCGGGACCCGTCTCCCGCAGGCGGTCGACCTGTGCGTACATGCAGGGGCCTCCCGAGCTGTCCAGGGCCGTGGTGGCGGGCGTGCTGAAGCCGATCATGTCTCTCCCTTGCGATTGGCTGGTTCATCGAGTCCGGGCCGGACGCGGTGCGACCATCGACGCCGCCCCGACGGCGGTTCGGCGAAGGCACGGTGACGACCTGTCAGTCGATGCCCTCGGTGAGGCTGCTCCAGAACAGGGCTTCGTAGCCGTGGACCATGCGGGCGGTACGCAGGGCCTCCGTGGGGTCGTCACCACGGGCCAGACCTTCCCGCAGCACTGCCGCAGCCTGGTCCAGAAGCTCCTGGGGGGTGTCGGCGAAGTAGAGGAAGTGGCCGACCGACACGTCGCTGAAGCCGCACCGCGACCGCAGGGCGTCCGCCGCGCGGGCGTAGTGGCGGCCCGACTCCCCCGCGTTGGCCAGCAGGGCCAGGGCCATGTCGCTCTGCGTGCCGTGGAGCGCGGTCTGCGTCAGATAGGCGGGGTAGGCCTGGGCGAGCGGGCTCGGTTCGTGGGCCGCCAGCCGCTTCTCGTCCATGCCGAGCGCGGCGGCGAAGTCCAGGAGCAGCCGGAGCGCCTCCCCCTCACCCTGGGCCATCGACAGGAAGAGGCCACCGGCCGGCGGGGAGGGGAAGCGGGAGGCGAGCAGGGCGCAGCTGCGCAGGTCGCTGCGGACCAGACGGTACAGCTCACCGGCCAGCGTGCCGAGCCTCTCCTCGGGCAGGAGTCCCGCTTCGAGCAGGTCGAGGAACCGGTTGCCGGCCACCGGGCCCGCCACCTGTTCGCGCGCGGACGCGATCAGATCCGTGACGTCTTCGTCGTACATCGAACTCTCCTTGTCCTCGGTCGGGTTCAGTGGTGTGCGCCGTCCTGCCGGGGTGCCGGGATCTTGCGGCGCAGGTTGCGACCGGTGGCCGGTCCCGGCTTCGGTTCGGCGATCCAGGGGCCGTCGGTGGAGGGGTCGAGGACACCGTCCTCCAGCCAGCCGAAGCCTCCGTCGAGCACCTGGCGGGCGACCGCCCGGTCGCGGGCGTCGGTGTTCTTCTCCAGCTGTCCGAAAAGCTCCGTGACGCGCAGCCGGGACCGGGCGCAGAAGGCGTCGGCCAACCGGGCGGGGCTTTCGCCGTGTTCGGTCAGCGCTTCGGCATAGGCGCAGGTGACGGTCATCGCGTACAGCTCGGCCCCGATGTCGACGATCCGCCCCAGCTGCCGCTGCTGATCGTCGAGTCGGGCGTCCGGCTGTTCCGCGTACGTCCCGACCGACCGGGCCAGTTCGCGTGCGGCCTCCTCGACGAAGCTCCGATGTCCGGTCAGGTGCTCCGGTGCGGCTCCGCGGGCCTCCTGCCGGTCGGTGCCGCCGGCTTCCGCCGACGTCCTGTCCTCGGCGCGGTGGTTCTCGATGACGGACGTGGCGATGAAGGTCCTCAGGGCCTCGGTGGAGCCGTCGAAGATCCGTCCGATCCTCAGGTCCCGCAGCAGTTGTTCCGCCGGCACACCGCGCTCCCCCCGGGCCGCCGCCGACCGGGCCGTCTCGTAGCCGCGGCCGCCGCGGAGCTGCACGAGTTCGTCGGCGACCAGCCACGCCTGCTCCGACGCGTACAGCTTGGCCAGCTCCGCGTCGAAACGGGTGTCGGCGACGCCCAGCTCGGCGAGGCGCCCGGTGACCTCCACCATCGCCTCCAGCGCGAACGCGGTCGACGCGATGAACGACAGCTTCCCCGCGACCGCGTCGTGCTCACCGATCGGCCGCCCCCACTGCACCCGTACCCCGGCCCACTCGCGGGCGATCTTGAGGCTCCATTTCGCCGCGGCCGCGCACACGGCGGGGAGCGACAGCCGACTGGTGTCCTGCGCCGCGAGCGCGATGTCCAGCCCCGCCCCCTCGGCACCGATGCGGTTGCCCGAGGGAACGACGACGTCGTGCAGGCGTATGGCTCCGTTCTCCAGGCCCCGGAGACCGAGGAAGGAGCTGCGGTGCTCCACCGTCACCCCCGGTGAGTCGGCTTCCACCACGAACGCGGTCATCCCGCCGGGCCCCGCGCCCGAGGCCGGCACCATGGCCATCACCACGAGCAGGTCCGCGATCACCCCGTTGGTCGCCCACAGCTTCACCCCGTTGAGCCTGTACGTCCCCGACCCGGGATCGGGGACGGCCGTGGTGCGCATCCGGAAGGGGTCGTTGCCGATGTCCGGCTCGGTGAGCGTGAACGCCGAGATCTCCCGGACACAGCGCGGCAGGAAGGCCCGCTTCTGCTCCTCGGTGCCGAACAGCGTGATCGGCTGGGGCAGCCCGATGGCCTGGTGTGCCGCGAGCAGTTCGCCGATCGCCGAGTGCGCGGTGGTGACGATCATCAGCGCCCGGAAGTAGCACATGCCGGACAGCCCGAGGCCGCCGTAAGCCCGGGGGATCCTGATGGAGAGGGCGCCGATGTCCTTCAGCCCTTCGACGACCTCGTCGGGGATGCGGTCCTCCCGTTCGATGCGGTCCCCGTCCACCTTCTGTTCGCAGAAGTCCCGCAGGCGGGCGAGGAACTCCTCGTCCTCCGGCCCAAGACGCCTCGGGTCACCGGAGACGACGGTGAGGAGGCCGGTGCGGAGCCGTCCGAGGAACAGCTCCGCACCGAAGTCCGACGCGGTCACAGCGCCGCCGCGGGCACGGCCTCGATGATCGACAGCGGCCCCGCCGCACCCAGTCGTACGGACCGGACATCGAATCCGGTCTCCTGGAGCATCACGCGGAACTCGCTCTCGGTCCTCTCCCGTCCACCCGTGTTGACCAGCATGTTCAGGTCCGTGAAGAACATGATCGGCTGGTCCGTGGACGCGGTCTCGGGGAGCACGGAGCCCACGATCAGCAAGGTGGCGGAATCGGGCATCTGGGAGCGGCAGGAGCGCAGCAGCGCCCGGGAGTCCTCGTCGCTCCAGTCCTGGAAGACGCTCTTGATGATGTAGAGGTCGCCGTCCTCCGGGATGTCCTGGAAGAAGTCGCCCGCCAGCGCCTCGCAGCGGTCCGCGACGCCCGCCCGCTTCAGAGCGTCGGGCGCCTCGGCGACGCCGCTCGCGCTGTCGAACACGACGCCCCGCAGATGGGGCTGGGTGGAGAGGACCGCCGCCAGCAGGGTGCCGTCGCCGCCCCCGAGGTCGATCACCTTCTTGGCGTGGGAGAAGTCGTACCCGGCGGCGAGCTGCCCGGCGGCGATCCTCGACTCCTCGCTCATCGCCTCGTTGAACAGCCGGTTGGCATCTCCCTGATCGGCGACGTAGCTGTAGAAGTTCTTGCCGTGGACGTGGTCGAACGCCCGCTCCCCCGTCGTGACGGAGTGGCCGAGCCCCTGCCAGGCGCGGAGCAGGATGGGGTGGCAGAACATCCGGGAGAACGCCCGCAGGGAGTCGGGCGAGTCGGAGCGCAGCTGGGACCCGACGTCGGTCAGGGCGAAGTGCCCGGGCTCGGGCTCGGTGAACAGCCCGACGGCCGTGAGCGTGCGCAGCAGGCGGCGCAGCGACGGCTCGTGGGTGCCGCTCTCCGCCGCGAGCTCGTGGCCGGCGCGCGGCTCGTCCTTGATCAGGTCGGCTATCCCCAGCTCGGCCACCACACCGATCGCATGGGCCGTCATGTACCCGCCGATCTTCTCGATGAGCGCCGCGCGCAGGTCCATCTTCTCGGCGGAGTCGTTCGCGATCTCGGTCATCAGGATGCGTCCTTCGTGGTCGGGCCTCGGCGAGGCCGGAGTGGGTCGGGGATCGGAGGTGAGCGCGGTGGCGGGTTGCCTACGCGTACGGGGGCAGCCCGGTCAGGGGATGCCGGATCCAGACGTTGGGCTCGATGTAGACGGCGTGGTCGCGTTCCAGGTCCACCACGACCGGGCTCAGGGCGCCGGCCACTTCGACGGGGCCGCCGCGGTCCAGGGGCAGCCCGGTCCAGGAGCGCCACTGCGCGAGGCTGCCGGAGATCGTCATGGAGACCGGGCAGACCTTCAGCACCTGGCCGCCCGCGCGTACGTGCACGCGGAGCCAGGGGTCTTCGGGCAGTCCGTCGGGGCGGGTGCGCCGGGCGTACCGGTCCATCGAGAGCTGCGGGTGGCGGTGCTTGAGGCTGGGCCGCACCGGAGCCACCAGATCCCGGAACCCCTCCCGGCGCCCGTGGTCCTTGAGGGCGTCCAGGGCACGTGCGGACAGGTTCTGCGCCTTGCGTCCGGGAACCACGGCGATCTCCATCGCGCACAGGGTGTCCAGGGCGCGGTCCAAGAAGGTGTCGGACATGCACTGGCGGAGCGCCTCGTCCCAGCCCCGGTCGGACAGCGTGTCCGGGTCGCCGTCCCAGTTGAGGGGCACGCTGACCGCTCGGGCGACGACCGTTCCGTCGTCGTCGAAGAGCACGAGCTGGTGCCGCTTGTGCCGTTCGAAGGCCCAGTGGACCAACATCGGGTCGGGAGCGATGTACGCGGGCCAGGACGACTCCATCGTCAGCAGGGCCGGCTCCAGGTCGGGGCGTTCGGCGAGAGTGGCGACGTGCAGTGCGGCGGTGCCGGTGCTGATGGGCATGGCGGATCTCCTGAGGTGAGGTCGTGCCGCAACAGGTGGTGTCGTATGTGTCGATCTGTGGTGCCTGGCGGCGTGTGGTGCCGTGCCGACGTGCGGTCCCGTGCCGCACCGTGCCGAGGCTCGCGATGTCACGCCGGCTCGTGATGTCGTGCGGCGGCTGGTGGGGGGTCGCGCGGCGACGGCCGGCGTCAGTCGGCCAGTCGGCGCGCGGGCTGCGGGCCGGTGGCCAGGGCCGTGCCGTCGTGCGGGGCACGGAGGAGTTCCAGATACCGCGACCGCGGAACCGGGCGGGCTCCGAGCAGCCGCGCGTGGTCGCTGTCGTGCTGGACGTCGATGGCGAGGCCGCCGGCCTCCGCGAAGCGCCGTGTCAGTTCGGCGACGGCGACCTTTCCCGCCCCGCTGCGCAGGGTGAACTGCGAGTCCGCGCTGAAGACCGCGCCGACGCGCACACCGAAGGTGCCTCCGACCAGCTCACCGTCCTCCCAGACCTCGACGCTGTGCGCGTAACCGCACGCGTGCAGCCGGCACAGGCTGGCCAGCAGCCGGTCGGTGAGCCACCGCTCGGAGCGGCCCTCCCGACAGTGGGAGACGACGCGTTCGAAGCAGACGTCGGCGGTGGTCGTCCAGTGCGTCGCGGCACGCAGCTGCCGGCGCAGACTGCGCTGGATGTGGGGCCGGTCCACCGGGATGAGCGGGCGCGGGTCGGGGGAGCACCAGGCGACCGAGAAGGGCTCCTTGGAGCCGGCGAACACTTTCACCCGCCCCGCCGCCACGTCCGGCTCGTAACTCATCTCGTTGAACAGCCGGTGCTCGGGGCTCTCGGCGGGAAAGGGGTACAGCCCCTGGCGATAGGCGCTGAGCAGACCCTGCGGGCTCAGGTCGTCGCCGAACGCCACCGGTCCCTCGGCGGGCGCGCGTGTCAGATCCAGATCCAGTACTTCCCAGGCCGACCAGGGCCGGGGCAGGCTCGCTATCAACATGCCGGCCTCACAGGAAGTCGATGTCGGTCAGATACCGGATGTAGCGGTCGAGCATCTCGCCGTCGACCGGCGGGATCTCGATGCCGCTGCCCCGCAGGGCCTCGTCGACGTTGTCCCGGGTGAAGACCGGGAAGGTCGTTTCGAGGTACATCTCCGCCACGCTCATCACGCCCGTGGCGCACCGGTCGATGAAGAGCGGGGCGAACGGGGTCATGGGGTGGTCGGGCTGCTCCACCGCGATCCTGACCACCTCGTCGAGCCATTCGTCCCAGGGCACGTCACGGATGGTGTGCCCGTGGGCCCGCAGCCGGTCGGTGAGCACGGCGACGTTGACCTTGCCCGGATTGGTGAGGTGGTAGACCTCGCCGGTCGGCAGCCGGCGCCGGGCGATGTGCGCCACGGCCGCGGCGAAACAGTCCACGGGCGTGTAGTCGAGGGGCAGTTCGGCGACCGGAGAGGTGCCGGTGTCCACGATGAACCTCTTCATCGCGCACATCTCGGTGGCCGTGTTCCACGCGCCGGTCTCCCGGTCGCCGGAGATGTCGGCAGCCCGGTAGACGGCCACCGGAAGACCTGCCTCGGCGGCGTTGCGCAGCAGCTCCTCGGCGACCCACTTGCTCTCCACGTAGCCGACGGACAGGTGGTCGACGTGGGCGGCGGGTGTCCGCTCGGTGACGTGCCGGACGCCCGCGGTGCCGAAGCCGGAGATCACCGCCATGGTGGAGGTGTAGTGGACGGGGGCGTTGCGGTAGCGAGCGGCCAGGCGGATGATCTCGCGCGTGCCGTCGACGTTGGCCGCGCGCATGTGCGTGTAGGGATAGATGAAGTTGACGAGCCCACCCGGGTGGTGGATGACGTCGACGAGGCCGGCGAGTCGGTCGAAGTCGTCCTCCGAGAGGCCCAGCCGCGGTTCGGCCAGGTCTCCCCGGACGGCGGCTATCCGCCCGGATCCACGGTGTCCGGCCAGGTCGTCGTCGAAGTAGTGCCGGGCGTTCGCCTGGATCCGGTCCATCGCGTGGGTGTCGCTGTCGGCGCGGACGAGACAGTGCACGGTGGCGTCGGTGGTGGACAGCAGCTCACGCAGCAGATAGACGCCGAGGAACCCGGTGGCGCCGGTGAGGAAGATGTGGGCGGGCCGGTCCCAGGAGGCGGGGGCGGCCGGTGACCGGTTGACCGGGACGTCCAACACGGTCTCGGCGGCGAAGTCCACGGCCTTGGCGTCGTCGCCGGAGAAGGTTCCGGCCCTGGCCGACTCGACGGCGGCGGCGAAACCGCGCAGGGTCGCGTCGTCGAGCAGCAGCCGGATCAGCGGACGGACCTGGGTGATCATGATGCCCAGGGAGGCCCGGACCTTGGCGAGGAGCTGGGCGGCCAGGATCGAGTTCCCGCCCAGCTCGAAGAAGTTGTCGTACGGTTCCACGTGGTCCGTGCCGAGCACCTGACACCAGATTCCGGCCACAGCCCTTTCGATCACGCCGGACGGCTGCTCCGGGTCGGCCGCGGGAGGCGCCGGTCGCGGCGTCGCCCCCGCCATCGGATCGGGCAGGACGTCGTGGTCCACCTTGCCGTTGCTCTTCACGGGCATGTCGAGGAGCCGCACGAACGCGGACGGCACCATATAGCCGGGGAGCCGATCGGCGACGAAGGCGCGTAACTCCCGCGAGCCGAGCGCCTCCCGGTCGCCGGTGGTGGCCGCCTCGACGTAGTAGGCGGCGATCTCGGACTCGCCGCGGCGGCTGTACGTCTTCACCGCGGCGTCCGCGACCCCCTCGTGCGCGGCGAGGACGGCCTCGATCTCCTCCGGCTCCACGCGGAAGCCCCGCACCTTGATCTGCCGGTCGGCACGGCCCACGACCTCCAGGTACCCCTCGTGCGTCCAGCCGCCGAGATCCCCGGTGCGGTACATCCGCGCCCCGGCCCGCTCCGCGTGAGGATCGGCCAGGAACCGCGCCCGCGTCGCCTCGTCCGTCAAGTAGCCCAGGGCCACACCGGGTCCGGATATGTACAGCTCGCCGTGGCGCCCCGGCGGGACCGGGCGCATGTCCTCGTCCAGGACGTGGACGACCGTGCCCGGCAGCGGTCGTCCGATGGGGGCCGGGCCCCGGTCGGCCAGTACCTGCGGCGTGATCTCCATCGTGCAGGAGGTGATCGTCGTCTCGGTCAGTCCGTACGCGTTCACCAGCCGCGAGTTCGGCAGGAGGCGCAGCGCGGTCCTGCAGTCCTCGGCGTGGACGGCGCTGCCGCCCACGATCGTCAGCCGGACGGGAAGCTCCGCCGGCTTGTTCGCGAGCTCGGACAGGAAGGTGCGCCAGTACGAAGGGGTCAGGTCCATGACACTAATGCGGCGCTCGACCAACTCGACCGCGAGTTCACTCGGGGCCCACGGACGATCGGGGAGGACGAGCGTCGCCCCGTTCAGCAGCGTGACCAGGATCTGCTCGATGGAGGTGTCGAAGGTGACGGACGCGAACTGCAGTACCCGGTCCGCCGGACCGATTCCGTAGCGCTCGTTGATCTCGTCGAAGAGGTGGGCGAGCGACGCATGGGCGACCCTCACGCCCTTCGGAGCCCCGGTGGAGCCCGACGTGTAGATGATGTAGGCGCAATCCGCTCCCTCCGCCGCCGCGCGTTCGGGGCCGTACGCCGCATGTTCGCGGGCGTACTCCGGGTCCGGGGAAAGCGCTCCGCCGACCGCGTCGACCCGCAGAACCGGCAGGTCGGGCACGCCGAAGCGATCCGGGCCGCCCGGTCCGGCGAGAACGGCGGCACAGCCCGTCTCCTCCAGGAACGCGGTGACGCGATCGGCGGGCAGACCCGGCTCCAGCGGCAGATACACCGCACCCGCCTTCAACGTGGCGAGCAGGGACACCACCAGGCCGATCGACCGCTCCTGATGGACCATGACGACGGATCCCCTGCCGACACCGTGGGATCGCAGTCGGCCCGCCAGCCGGGCGGCGAAGGAATCCAGTTCGGCGTACGTGATCCGCGCATCTCCCTGCTCCACCGCGATCGCGTGCGGCAAGGAGGCGGCTCGCCGTGCGAATTGCTCGTGAACCAACGTCTTGCTGTTGTTTTCCATGGGTCCCCCTCGATCAATAGCGCGGGCACATCCGGTAAAGCATCAGCAGCACCACAGGAATGGCGACTTCTTGAGATCTCACTCCGTTTCGGAGCATGAAAATGACACGCGAATACCAGCGCGTTTCGTTGTTCTTTCCGGCCATGAAGTGGAATGAGGACCGGCAGCCGGTCCCATCAGGCACAGGCGGTGGAGGACGCGGGTCCGTCAACTCACGGGCGTTGCTCGGGGCTCCGTTCGACGCACGCCTGAATTCTCCCCGGGCCGGATGGACACCATCGCACGCTTCCCCCTCCGCAGACCTGCGCATCCGTCCGGCGGACACGCCAAACGAGCAGGTACCCATAGGGGGTTGGGGTATCTCTAGGTGCTCGTGTCACCCCCCGTATGAGCAACCTCGCCCCAGGAAGCTAACTGATCAAGCGCCGCTTGGCAACGCCTCGGCCACACGAGAGTATGACCGGCACCTATTCCCTAGCCATGTGCCGAGAACAAAGTGCGAGGATGCATGTCGCAAACGGGACATACAAACCGGATGCGCTACTGAATGGCGATTCCACCATGCGAGACCGCTATTCAGCGATGCGTCACGGGGTCGCCGCTGATACGACATAAACGACCGGAGCCGCCGGGTCGGTCATATTGACCGTGATGTTCTGGGTGGGGCGCGGCTTCTTGTTCTTGTGCGTGGTGCTGGCCCAGTCCTCGCCCGGGCCGAAGGACCAGCCGGTGATCTTGATGTCCCGGGGGCTGATGTCGATCGTGTCCGGCTCCAGCGCCGCGCGTCCGGTGCCCACCCCGGTCAGGAAGCGGTCGAGACCGGCGGAGGTCGTCCGGAACTTCGCGTACATCCGGCTGGCTTTCCAGTTGTTCGTCTCGTAGTACTGGACGCCCTGCCCGTTGCCGGGGATCGGGATCTCGAAGATCCGGCGCTGCATCTTGGAAGGCCAGCCCTCCCGGAGGCCCACGGCGGCCGCCTCGGCCTCCTTGTCCTGGCCCGAGCGGCGGCTCTGGCCGGCCGAGATCAGCAGGTAGCCGGCCGGGATGCCGATCAGCAGCACGATGATCGTCGCGGTGATGAAACGCCGCTTGAACACATGCCGCCGGTCCTCGGGCGGCTTGCCCTCGCCGTCGCCCGGCGACTCCGACTGGTGCGGCACCACGGGGTGCTCGGCTGCGATCATGATCAGGTGGTCCTCAAGGTGCTGCGGTGACGGCGTACTGAAGGGTGGACGCCGGAAAGGGCGGCTGCGGTTCAGTCAGCGGTACGGGTGGACCGCGTGTTGCGGATGGTGCTCGCCGCCTGGTCGTAGATCTGGGCGTACCGCTCGTACCGCTCGACGCGCCGCCGGTTGGCCCGGCGGAATCGGCGGGCGACCAGCCGGGCCAGGTCCGCGGCGCCGACCATACCCGCCTCGGGGCCGAGCTGCGCCTTCGCGATCCGGGCCTCGGGGCGGTAGCCGCGGCCGGTGAGGTGACGCTTGAAGGCGTCCCTGGCGGGGTTGATCAGCAGGTCGTCGGCGGCGCTGACGCCGCCTCCGATGACGAAGCAGGAGGGGTCGAGCGCCGCGGCCAGATTGGCGATGCCGATGCCGAGCCACTGGCCGATGTCCTGGAGCAGCTCGATGCACATCGCGTCGCCCTCGCGGGCCAGTTCGGTGATGAGCGGGCCGGTGATGTCGGGGATGTTGCCCTTCACCCGGTCCAGGAGGTAGTGCGCCACCGGGGAGTCGGCGGCGGCCAGTTCCCTGGCCTCGCGGACCAGGGCGTTGCCGGAGCTGTACTGCTCCCAGCAGCCCCGGTTGCCGCACGGGCAGCGGTGGCCCGAGGGCACGACCTGCATGTGGCCGAACTCACCGGCCACGCCGTACTTGCCGCGCTTGACCTGGCCGTCCTCCAGGATCGCGCCGCCGATCCCCGTACCGAGAGTGATCATGACGAGGTGGTCCTCGCCGCGCCCCGCCCCGAAGCGCCATTCCGCCCAGGCGGCGGTGTTGGCGTCGTTGTCGACCATGACCGGGACGACCAGGCGGGACGCGATCGCGTCGCGCAGGGGCTCGTCGCGCCAGGCGAGGTGCGGGGCGAACAGCACCTTGGAACGGTCGGCGTCCACCCAGCCCGCCGCGCCGATGCCCACCGCGTGGACGTCGTGGCGGTCGGAGAGGTCCAGGACCAGTTCGACGATGGTGTCCTCGACGACCTTGGGGCTCTTGGACTTGTCGGGCGTCTCGGTGCGGAGCTGTTCCAGGATGTTGCCGTCGGCGTCGACGACGCCCGCCATCACCTTGGTGCCGCCGATGTCGATCCCGACCGTGGGGACCCGGGGGGCGGTGAGGTGCGAGCGGCGTTCCTTGGTGCCGACGGTCTTGAGGACGGTGGCGCGGGCGGAGCCGCGGTGTGCGAAGTCGCGGTACGTGCTCATCGTCCCTGCGGGGTCTGGGGGGCCGGGCCGCTGTCGCGGCCGGCGGCGGACGGCGCCCGCCGGGCTCGATTCTGCCACTGCCCGGCCCCGGGGGGCCGGTGAGCGGGGTCGGCCGCGCCGGGACGGTCGCCGCTCAGGGAGTCCCGCCCTTCGCGCCGTGGGCGCCCGGGAGGGTGGGGGTCGGGGTGCGTTCCAGCTCGTGGCTGAGCTCCTCCAGCTCGCTGCCGCCCGCCATCTGCCGGGTCAGCTCGTCCAGCGTGACGTCGTCCTTGGTGTGGCTGCCGGACATGGCGCCGCGCTTGAGGAGGATGAAGCGGTCTCCGACGAGGTGGGCGTGGTGCGGGTTGTGCGTGATGAGGACCACGCCGAGGCCGGCGTCGCGGGCGGCCGCCACGTACTTGAGGACCACGCCGGACTGCTTGACGCCGAGGGCCGCGGTCGGCTCGTCCAGGACCAGGACCTTCGCACCGAAGTAGACGGCGCGGGCGATGGCCACGCACTGGCGCTCGCCGCCGGACAGGGTGCCGATGGGCTGGTCGACGTCGCGCAGGTCGATGCCCATGCGCAGCAGTTCGGTACGGGTCGTCTCGCGCATCCTGCGGACGTCGAGGCGCTTGAAGGGGCCGAAGCCGACGGTGGGCTCGGAGCCGAGGAAGAAGTTCCGCCAGACCGGCATCAGCGGGACGACGGCGAGGTCCTGGTAGACGGTGGCGATGCCCCGGTCCAGTGCGTCGCGCGGGTTGGCGAGGGTGGTCTCCTCCCCCTCGATCAGGAAGCGTCCGGCGTCGTGCCGGTGCAACCCCGCGATGATCTTGATGAGGGTGGACTTGCCCGCGCCGTTGTCCCCGAGGACGCAGGTGATCTGGCCCGCGTGGACCTCCAGCGAGACGTGCTCCAGGGCCTTGATGTTCCCGTAGAACTTGGACACGTCGTCCAGCTCGACCAGCGGCCCCTCGGTCGCTCCGGCGGGGTCTTCAGGGGTGGCCGTCATGCCGTCGCCTCCGCGCGCTTGCGCACCCACGCGTTGAGCAGGGTGGCCAGGAGCAGCATCGCTCCCAGGAAGAATTTGAACCAGTCCGGGTTCCACTCGGCGTACACGATGCCCTTGCTCGTCATGCCGAAGATGAAGGCGCCGACGGCCGAGCCGATCGCGGAGCCGTAGCCGCCGGTGATCAGACAGCCGCCGATGACGGCGGCGATGATGTACGTCAGCTCGTTGCCGACGCCCTCGCCGGACTGGACGACGTCGTAGCTGAACAGCAGGTGCTGGCCGGAGACCCACGCGGCGAAGGCGACGCCCAGATAGAGCCCGATCTTGGTGCGGATGACGGGGACGCCGACCGCGCGGGCCGCGTCGGCCTCGCCGCCGACGGCGAAGATCCAGTTGCCGAAGCGGGTACGGAGGAGGATCCAGGTGGCGACGCCGACGAGCGCCGCCCACCACAGGATCGTCACCTTGAACTCGACGCCGCCGAGGGTCAGCGTCGAGGCGAACAGCGCGCGGGCCGAGTCGAAGCCCTCCATGTCGCCGATGGCCTTGGTCGAGACGGTGCCGCTGATGAGCTTGGTGAAGCCGAGGTTCAGACCGGTCAGCATCAGGAACGTGCCGAGCGTGATGATGAAGCTCGGCAGTCTGGTGCGGGTCAGCATGAAGCCGTTGAACGCGCCGATGGCGAGCGTGACCAGCAGCGACACGAGGACGCCGACCCAGACGTTGGCCGTCATCTGGTAGCTGAACATCGAGGAGATCAGCGCGGAGCTGGTCACCATGACCCCGGCGGAGAGGTCGAACTCGCCGCCGATCATCAGCAGCGCGACCGGCGCGGCCATGATGCCGAGGACGGAGGCCGCGTACAGCACGGTGCCGAGGCTGGAGGCCTGGAGGAAGCTGTCGGCGACGATCGCGAAGAAGAGGAAGACGGCCGCCGCGCCGACGACCGAGCCGAGCTCGGGGCGGCCGAGCAGCTTGCGCAGCGGTGAGGTGCGTACCAGCCGCTCGTCCACCTTCGCCGGCGCCTCCGGCGCGGCGGTGGAGCCGCTCATCGGGTTCCCCGCTTGGTGAAGTCCGCCAGGGCGTCGGCGTCGTCCTTGGTGATGATCTGCGGGCCGGTGAGGACGGGCAGGCCGCCGCCGAGGACGTTGCGGTTGTAGCGGTAGAGCCAGAGCAGGTCGACGGCCTCGTAGCCCTGGAGGTAGGGCTGCTGGTCGACGGCGAAGCCGAGCTTGTCGGTCTGGAGGCCGGTGGCGACCTTGGCGTTGAGGTCGAAGGTGTCGATCTCGGCCTTGCTGCCGGCCGTCTGCTTGGCCTGGACGGCGGCGTCGGCGAAGGGGGCCCCGAGGGTGACGACCGCGTCGATGCTCTTGTCGGACTGGAGCTTGGCCTCGATGGACGCGGTGACGTCGGGCATGTTGGTGCCGTCGACGTACAGGTTCTGCATCGTGCCGTCGAAGGTCTTCTTCGCCCCGGCGCAGCGCTGCTCGTGGCCCACGTTGCCCTGCTCGTGCAGGACGCACAGGGCCTTCTCGCGGTCCCGGCTGTTCAGCTCGTCGCCGACGGCCTCGCCGGCGATCGACTCGTCCTGGCCGATGTGGGTGAGCGCGCCGAACTCCTTGGACTCCGCGGAGCCGGAGTTCACGGTGACGACCGGGATGCCGGCCTTGACGGCCTTGGCGACCACGGCCTTCATCGCGTCCGGCTTGGCCAGCGAGACGATCAGCCCGTCCACCTTCTTGTCGATCGCGGTCTGGACGAGCTGGGCCTGCTGGTTGGCCTCGTCGTTGTGCGAGTAGAGGAAGTTGATGTTGTCCTTGAGGGCCGCCTGCTCGGCGCCCTTCTGGACGATGTCCCAGAAGGTGTCGCCGTCGCCCGAGTGGGTGACCATGGCGAAGGTCCAGCGCGGTGTGTTCACCGCGGCCCGTCCCTCGGCCGCGGCGGCGGCGCGCTCCTCGGCGCGCTTGCCGCCGGTGCTGCTGCATCCCGCGAGGGAGGCGCCCAGCACCACTGCCAGCACGGCGCCCATCGCGCGTACCCCTGTCCGAACCCTTGCCACGACGCCGTGCCCTTCTACTGCTGCTCGCTGTGCTGCTTGACGGGGCCGGGGAGTGTACGGTCCCGGCCCGGCTGCCCAAGTATCCCCGAGCATCCGACGGACACGGAGCCTGGGGCACGGGGGCTGCCGAGCGCAACCCGTGTGCCCGCACCGTTTCAGCCCGTCCGGCGTTTGAGGACGGAACCCTTGCGTGGGTGGGCCTGCGGTCGGCGGGGCCCCGAGGCGCAGGGTCCCGGCGTAGGCGGCGACACCACGTCGACGGTTCCGTCCTCAAACGCCGGACGGGCTGGGTGGGCGCACCCCGGCGGGCCCGAGGAAGGCTCCGGACGGGCTCAGGCGCGTACCAGGAGCTGGAACTCGAAGGCGTACCGCTCCGCCCGGTAGACGTGCGAGCCGAACTCGACGACCCGGCCGGTGTCGTCGTACGTCGTGCGCTCCATCGTCAGCAACGGCGCGCCCATGGGCTCCGCCAGCACCCGCGCCTGCCGGTCGTCGGCGGCGCTCGCGCCGACGGTCTGGCGGGCGCTGTGCAGGGTGACGCCGGACGCCCGCATCAGCCGGTAGAGGCCGGTGGACTCCAGTTCCTCGGTGAGCAGGGGAAGCAGCCCGGGGGGCAGGTGGTTGCGCAGGAGGGCCATCGGTTCGCCGTGGGCGCTGCGCAGCCGTTCGACGAGGTGGACCTCGCTGCCCTCGGCGACGCCGAGCGCGGCGGCGACCTCGGCGGTGGCCGGTTCCGTGGTGTTGCGCAGGACGCTGGTGGCGGGGCGCCGGCCGGCCGCCTCCAGGTCGTCGTAGAGCGAGCTGAGCTCCAGCGTGCGGCGGACCTTGCTGTGGACGACCTGGGTGCCGACTCCCCGGCGGCGGACCATCAGGCCCTTGTCGACGAGCGACTGGATGGCCTGGCGGACGGTCGGCCGGGACAGGCCGAGGCGTGCTGCGAGGTCGATCTCGTTCCCGAGCAGGGCGCCCGGGGCCAGCCGGCCCTGCTCCACGGCGGCTTCCAGCTGCTGTGCCAGCTGGAAGTAGAGCGGCACCGGGCTGGTGCGGTCCACGCTCAGCGGCAGCGGCCGGTCGGATCCATGTGCGGTCACGGGGCGAGCGTAGTTCGCTTGTCCGGACAAAGCCATGGCGTACCGGGGCGGGGAGCCGCCGATCGGTGCGGCCGCCATTTGTCAGGACAAACGCTTGACATGATGACCGGGCGAACGTCACCTTGGGGCCCATGCGCATCGGACTGATCGGAACGGGACGGATCGGCACATTCCATGCGGAGGTGCTGAGCCGTCACCCCGCCGTGGACGCCCTGTTGCTGGCGGACGCGGACCCGGAGCGGGCGGCCGGAGCCGCGGCGCGGACGGGAGGGACGGCCGTCCCGGTGGACGGCCTGTTCACCGGGGAGGACGCCGCCGGCGGGGGCCCGCCCGACGCCGTGGTGATCTGTTCGGCGACCTCGGCCCATGCCGGGCTCATCGCACGCGCCGCCCGCGCCGGACTGCCCGTCTTCTGCGAGAAGCCGATCGCCCTGGACCTGCCGGGCACCCTCGCCGCGCTCGCGGAGGTCGAGGCGGCGGGCAGCGTGCTCCAGCTCGGCTTCATGCGCCGGTTCGACGCCGGGTACGGCGAGGCCAGGGCCGCCGTACGGGAGGGAAGGCTCGGCCGGCTGCACACCGTGCGCACGGTCAGCTCCGACCCGGCCCCGCCGCCCGCCGCCTATCTCCCGCTCTCGGGCGGGCTGTACCGCGATTGCCTGGTCCACGACTTCGACATCCTGCGCTGGGTGACGGGCCGCGAGGTGAGCGAGGTGTACGCCACCGGCTCGGACTCGGGACCCGCGATGTTCCGGGAGGCCGGGGACGTGGACACGGCCGCCGCCCTGCTCACGCTCGACGACGGGACGCTCGCCACCGCCACCGCGACCCGGTGCAACGGAGCCGGGTACGACGTACGGATGGAGCTGGCCGGCGAACGGGACCAGATCGCCGTCGGCCTGGACGACCGTACGCCGCTGACCTCGGCCGAGCCCGGTGGCCCCGGCGCACCGGCGAAGCCCTGGCCGGGGTTCCTGGAACGGTTCGCCCCGGCGTACGAGGCGGAACTGGACGCGTTCCTGCGGGTGGCCCGCGGCGAACGGGCCAATCCGTGCGACGGGCGGGAGGCCCTGCACGCCCTGCGGATCGCCGAGGCGTGCGAGGTCTCCCGCCGCGAACACCGGCCGGTGGCGATGACGGAGATCCCCGGCGGCTGAACCGGGCCCGGGCTTCCCGGCCGCTACCAGGCGACCGGGAGGCTCAGTGGCCCCCGCATCAGCATCCCGGTGCGCCAGGCGAGCGTCGCCGGGTCCGCGGCCAGCCGCAGGTCAGGGCAGCGCTCCAGCAGCGACCGGATGGCGATCCTGGCCTCGATGCGGGCCAGCGGCGCGCCCAGGCAGTAGTGGATGCCGTGCCCGAAGGCGATGTGGCCCCGGGCGTCGCGGGTGATGTCGAAGCGGGACCCGTCGGGGTAGCGGACGGGGTCCCGGTTGGCGTCCGACATCGCGACGAGAACCAGCTCGCCGCCGCCGGGGATCACCGTTCCGCCGACCTCGATCGGATCGGTCGTGAAGCGGTAGGTGGGGGTCTCCACCGGCCCCTCGAAGCGCAGGATCTCCTCGACCGCGTTGTCCATCAGCATGAAGTCGTCTCGCAGGGCGGCCAGTTGATCGGGATGGGCGAGGAGGTTGTGCACACCGTTGGTGATGAGGTTGACGGTGGTCTCGTGTCCGGCGACCAGCAGCAGCCAGGCCATGCCGATGAGTTCCTCGCCGGACAGCCGGTCACCGTCCTCGTCGGAGGTGTGGATCAGCGCGCTCAGCAGGTCCGCGCCCGGCTTCTCGCGCTTGTCGGCGAGCAGTTCCACGATGTACGCGGTCATCGCCTGCGTGGAGGAGGCGCGCAGGGACGGGTCGACGGACGAGACCGCCTGGCCGGACCAGGTGCGGAAGGCCTCGCGGTCCAGGGACGGGACGCCGAGCAGCTCACAGATCACCGACATGGGCAGCGGGAAGGACAGCGCCTCGACCAGGTCCGCCGCACGGCCCGGGGCCGCGAGCATGGCGTCCAGCAGTTCGTCGGTCATCTCCTTTACGCGCGGGGCCAGTTGCTCCATGCGGCGCGGGGTGAACTCGCGGGCGACCAGCTTGCGCATCCGGGTGTGGTCCGGGGCGTCGGAGCCGAGCATCGAGGAGCCCGCGGACACCTTGCTGACGCCGAGCGACGGCGAGGCCCGGCTCCAGTGCTTGGAGAGCCGCTGGTCGGCGAGGAGGGCGCGGCCCGCCTCGTATCCGACGACGAGCCAGGCGTCCGCGCCCTCGGGGATCCGCACCCGGTGGACCGGGCCCTTCGCACGCAGGGCGGCGTAGGCGGGATAGGGATCACGGGTGAACTTGTCGCCGAGCGCGGCGAGATCGACCAGGGGTTCGGTGGTCAACTCGGTTCCCTTCGAGGAGGGTCAACTGCGCGGAAGCAGGGGGTGGGTGCGGACGAGGGGTTGAGTGCGGAGGGAAGACCGGGGGCGGACGGAGGGTCGGGTGCGGACGAGAGGTCAGGTGCGGGCCGGGCCTCACCAGCGCACCGGCAGCCCCCGCGCTCCGCGCATCAGCAGACCGGGCAGCCAGTCCAGCTCGCCGCCGGACGGGTCGCGGGCGAGGTCGGGGAAGCGTTCCAGCAGCGCGCCTATCGCGATGCGGGCCTCCATGCGGGCGAGCGGCGCGCCCAGGCAGTAGTGCGCGCCGTGGCCGAAACCCAGGTGCCCCTGGGGCTCGCGGCGGATGTCGAAGGTGTCCGGGTCGGGGAAGCGGCCCGGGTCGCGGTCGGCGGAGGCCAGGGCGATGAGGACCGGCTCGTCACGCGGTATCACGGTGTCGCCGATCGTGACCGGCTCCCGGGTGAAGCGGAAGGTGGCGGTCTCCACCGGTCCGTCGTAGCGCAGCATCTCCTCGACGGCGTTGTCGAGCAGCCCGGGGTCGGCGCGCAGCAGGGCGAGCTGGTCGGGGTGGTCGAGCAGGGCACGGACGCCGTTGGCGATCAGATTGACGGTGGTCTCGTGACCGGCGACCAGCAACAGGAAGGCCATGCCGACCAGTTCGGCGGAGGAGAGGCCCTCGCCGTCCGCTTCCCCGGCCCGGATCAGCCCGCTCAGCAGGTCGTCGCCGGGCGAACGGCGTTTGTTCTCGATGAGTCCGACGAGGTAGGCGCCCATCGCGCCGGCCGGGTCGGCGTCCCGCTGCTCCGGGGTGGGGGTGACGATGCCGTTGGAGAGTGTCCGGAAGGCGTCCCGGTCGAGGTCGGGGACGCCGAGGAGTTCACATATCACGGTCATCGGCAGCGGGAAGGCGAGCGCGTCCACCAGGTCCGCGGAGCCCCGGGGCGCCATGGCGTCGAGGAGGTCGCCGGTGATCTCGGTGACGCGGGGGCGCAGTGCCTCGATGCGCCGGGCGGTGAACTCGCGGCTGACCAGCCGGCGCAGCCGGGTGTGGTGCGGGGCGTCCAGCTCCAGCATGTTGGCGCTGAGCACGGCCTCGGAGGCGGTCCAGCGTCCGGTGGTCCGCCAGTCCTTGCCGAGCCGCTGGTCGGCGAGAGCGGCGCGGCCCTCCTCGTAACCGACGACCAGCCAGACCCGCTCCATCTCCTGGGTGCGCACGGCGTGCACCGGCCCTTCGGCCCGCAGCTTCGCGTAGTACGGATAGGGGTTCGCGGTGAAGTCCGGCAGGTCGCGCAGATCGAGCACAGCCATGGTGGTCAGCCCCTTTTCCGGTTCGGTCCCGTCAGCGTAGGCCGCCCCCGTCCGTCCCGTCCGCGTCGAGGAGTCCCGCGTCATGGACCAACAGCGCGATCTGGACACGGTTGTTCAGTTCGAGTTTGGCGAGAATCCGGGAGACGTGGGTCTTGACCGTCGCAACACTGAGGTAGAGGGAGCCCGCGATCTCGGCGTTGGAGCCACCGCGTCCGACGGCGACGGCCACTTCCTTCTCCCGCTCGGCGAGTTGGTCGAAGCGCCTGCGTGCACGGTCGGCGCGGCCGGCCCGGTCGTCGTGTCCGCCGCCCGCGGCGCGCGCCATCAACTGGCGGGTGACGGCGGGCGAGAGCACCGGGTCGCCGGCGGCGACCCGGCGGACCGAATCGACGATCCGGGCCGGCGGGGTGTCTTTCAGGACGAATCCGGCCGCCCCGGCCCGGATGGCCCGGAGCACCTGTTCGTCCGCGTGGAACGTGGTGAGGACGACGACTTCGGGTGCGCCCGGTCGGCGGCGCAGCCGTTCGGTAGCGGTGAGTCCGTCCATGACCGGCATCCGGATGTCCATCAGGACGACGTCCGGGTGCAGTCGTTCGACCAGTTCCTCGACCTCGTCGCCGTCCGCGCCCTCTCCCACGATGTCGATGCCCTCGTCGCCGCCGAGCATCAGGGTCAGTCCGGCCCGGACCAACGGGTCGTCGTCGACGATCAGCAGCCGGACGGGCGGGGGCGTGGGTGACGCCGGGGATGCGGGGGACGTCGGGGTGTTCATGACGGCCACCGTAGCCAGCCGGTGAGCGGGCCCCGTACGGCGGGCGTCGCGGCCCCGGTCCTCCGGGGGGACGTCACGGCCACGGGCCGCCGGGCACGCGTCACGGTCCCGGCCCTCCGGGAACATGTCACGGTCCCGGCCCTCCGGGAACGCGTCACGGCCCTCCGGGAACATGTCACTGCCACGCCCCTCCGGGAACGCGTCACGGTCCCGGTCCTGCGGCGGGGCCCCGCGCCGCCCCGGGCCTTCACGCGGCGGGCCACGGCAGGCGGGCCCGGACCGCGAAGCCGCCGTCCTCCGTCGGGCCGTGCTCCAGCCCGCCGCCGGCGAGCGTGGCGCGTTCGGTGAGGCCGATGAGCCCCTGGCCCGATCCGGGGACCCGCTCGAAGGGTTCGGTGGGGGCGGGGTTCTCCACCTCGATGGTGAGCCCCTGGCCGGGGCCGCCCGTAACGGTGAGGGAGACCTCGGTGCCGGGCGCGTGCTTGCGTGCGTTGGTCAGACACTCCTGGGCGATCCGGTAGACCGTGCGGCCGGTGGCGGCGGGGGCGTCCTGGGGTTCGGCGACCCGGTTGTCGACGGCGACCTTCATGCCCGCGAGCCGGGACTCGGCGATGAGGGCGTCCAGGGTGGCGAGGGTGGGCTGCGGCCGGTCGCCCTCGTCGGTGTCGCCGGGCCCGCGCAGGACGCCGATGATCTCGCGGAGGTCCTGGAGGGCCTCGTGGGCGCTGTCCCGGATGACGCCGGCAGCCCGGCCGACCTCGGCGGCGGGGGCGTCGGGCCTGAATTCGAGGGCCCCGGCGTGCACGCTGAGCAGGGTCAGCCGGTGGGCCAGGACGTCGTGCATCTCGCGGGCGATGGCCTCCCGGGCGAGCCGCTGGGCCTGTTCGGCGCGCAGCGCCGCCTCGGCCTCGGCTCGGCGGGCCCGTTCGCGGAGGGAGAGGACGAGCTGGCGCCGGGAGCGTACGACCATGCCCCAGCTGAGGACCAGCAGGACGAGCAGGACCCCGAAGATGACCGAGACGAGGAAGGTCGTCGCGGGGTCGGGGCGCAGGAGGGGCTGCAGAGGAGCCACGATCAGCGCGCCCGCGCCGACGATCGCCACCGGCTTGAAGGGGCGGTGCACGGCCAGACTGAAGAGGGCCACCATCAGCGCCCCGGCGGCCACGGGCTCGACGATGCAGACGACGGTCAGCACGGCGGCGAGCCCGACGGGCCAGCGTCGTCGGAGCCAGAGCGCGCAGCAGGCCGCCGCGCCGATCACCGAGTCGACGAGGACGAAGACGTCCGCCGTGGTCTCGTCGGCGTCGATCGCGGCGAGTGCCAGCAGGCCGAAGCCCGCGGCACAGAGGAAGACCGTGATGTCGACGGCCCAGTCCCGCACGGTGCGCCGCGTCCGGGACCGGTCGCCGGGCAGCTCGGGATCGGCCATGGCCGAGGGGAGCAGCCAGCGGTACTCGGTGCGCGTCATATCGACAAAGTTACGCAGCCGGGAAGCCCGGAGGGGCCCTGCGCGGCGAGGGAGCGACCAAAGTCGTGGGACCGGCTACTTTCGGCGCGGTGAGCGGGACCGGTGGCCGACGCGGCGGGTGCGGGGCGGGCGGGAGGCTCGGCCCATGAAGAAAATCGTCGAGACGATCGGGTTCCTCGTCTTCGCCCAGGGCGCCGGCGGGCTGCTGTACGAGTGGACGGGCTGGTTCCGTCTGTGGACGGTGGTGCGGCGGATCGACTTCCTCAGCGACCGGGGGCTGTTCGTCAATATCGTGCTGATCGTGGCGGGGGTGGCCGTGATGATCGCTGCGGACTCGATCAAGTCCTGACGCCGGAGAACAGGCCCTGCCGCCGGAGAGCACGTTTTGACGGCGGTGATCAGCTCCTGACAGCGGTGAACAAGTCCTGACAGCGGTGAACACGTCCTGACGCCGGCGATCAGGCGGCCCGGTCCGCGCCGCGTCGGCCCCACGCGGTGCCCGCCAGGACGAGAACCGCCCCGGCGGCGCCGAGCAGTCCGAGCCGTTCGCCACCCAGGCTGATGCCGACGGCGGCGGCCCACAACGGTTCCGTACCGAGCAGCAGGCTGACCCGGGACGGCGACGTGCGGCGTACGGACCACATCTGCACGAAGAACGCGAACAGCGTGCAGAACACCGAGAGGAAGACCAGGCCCGCCCACTCCCGGGCGCCGAAGTCCGCCGCCGCGCTCCACGGCGAGGCGCCGGTGCCGGGGACGGCGGCGAGCACGGCGAAGACGGCGACCGCGGCCCCGAGTTGGACGGTGGTGAGGGAGAGCGAGTCGGCGTCCTGGACGGCCTTGATCCTGGCCATCGCCAGCACATGGACGGTCCGGGCGAGGGCGGCGAGGAGCATCAGGAGGTCGCCGCCCGAGGGGCTCGTGAACCCGCCGCCCTGGGTCAGCAGGACCACTCCGGCCACGGAGAGCCCGGCCGCCCCGACGAAACCTGCCGACGGGCGCACGCGGGTCACGGCGGCCTCGGCCAGCGGCGTGAAGATCATGGTGAGGCTGATGATCAGCCCGGCGTTGGTGGCGGAGGTGTGCACCACCCCGTACGTCTCCAGCAGGAAGATCCCGCTCAGCACGAGGCCCAGCAGCCCGGCGCCCCGCCACTGCGCACCGGTCAGCGCCCGCAGCCTGCGCCATCCGGTCGCCACGAGCACCGGCAGCACGATCGCGAAGCGCAGGACGAGGACGGCGATGACCGTGTGGGCGGTGGTGATGCCCTTGGCCGCGAGGTAGCTGGCGCCCCAGACGACGGCGACCGCCAGCACGGGCAGATCGGTGACCCAGGCGCGGCGCGGGGGTGCGAGGGTGGGCACGGCTACAGCGGACACCTGGATCTCCTGTGATCTCCACGGAACGTGTTGTGGAGACCTCACCGGCTCGCACGCGGAGCGATCACGCTATCCGCTGGGCTCCAGAAAAAGGAACACCTGTCTCAACGCTTGGAGCGTTCCGGGGCATCACCCGTGGTCAGCGGCGGTCGAGCCGTTCGGCCGGATTCCGGAGGGTCCTTCGGCCGCGCCACCGCTCCCTAGACTGACGCCTCGATAACTCTGAGGCACGGAGTGGTCACATGACGTCGTTGAGAGCGGACGGGCGGGTCGAGCGGGGGAACCAGACCCGGCAGTTGATCCTGGGGCGGGCGGTGCAGATCGCCTCGGTCGAAGGGCTGGAGGGCCTGTCGCTGGGGCGGCTGGCCACCGAGCTCGGGCTGAGCAAGAGCGGGGTGTTCGCGCTGTTCGGCTCGAAGGAGGGGCTCCAGCTGGCCACCGTGCGGGGGGCGGTGGCCATATACGTCGACCATGTGCTGCGCCCCACCCGGTCGGTGCCGCCGGGGCTCGGACGGGTCTGGCGGCTGTGCGAGGCGTGGATCGCGTACTCCCGCGAGCGGGTGTTCCGGGGCGGTTGCTTCTTCTACGCCGCCACCGCCGAGTTCGACGCCCGCGGCGGCAGGGTGCACGACGCCCTGGCGTCCGCGCAGACCGGCTGGGTCACCTTCGTGGAGCAGACGATCGAGGAGGCCAGGGCCGCCGGGGAGCTGGCCGGGGACACCGACGTGTGCCAGCTGGCGTTCGAGGTGATCGCCCTGCTGGAGCTGGCCAACGCCGAGTCGGTGCTCCAGAACAACAACCTCGGCTACGACAAGGCGGCGCGGGCCATCCTGATCCGGCTGCGGGCCGCGGCGACGGATCCCGCACTGCTGCCCGCACCGTAGGCGGCCCGGGCTGCCTGACCCCGCGGCCGTGGGCGTCCGATACCCGCCGGTGCGCGGGCCCCGGCCCGCGTTTGCTGGGGGATGTCGTCGAAGCGACGGCGTCCCTCAGCAAAGGAACCGGCCATGTCCAGCACCCTGCCCACCCCCGCCCCCACCACCGTCACCACCGGCCTTCCGGCCCGGGCCGCCCTGGTCACCGGGGGCAGCCGGGGCATCGGCGCCGCGATCGCGCTGCGGCTCGCCCAGGACGGCGTGGACGTCGCCGTCACCTATGTCCAGGACGAGGCGGCGGCCCATGCGGTCGTCGCGAAGATCGAGGGCTTCGGCCGCCGGGGCGTCGCGCTGCGCAGCGACGCGGCGGACGCCGACGCGGGCGCCGACGCCGTGCACCGGGCCGCGGACGCGCTCGGCCGGCTCGACATCCTGGTCAACAACGCGGGCATCGGTGTCCTCGGCCCGATCTCCGCGCTCGCCGGGCCGGAGGTGGACCGGACGCTGGCGGTGAACGTGCGGGCGGTCTTCCTCGCCTGCCGGGCGGCGGCGGAACGGCTGGCCGACGGCGGCCGCATCGTCTCCGTGGGCTCCGCCCTGAGCCGGTACGTGGGCGGGCCCGGCTCCGCCCTCTACGGGCTCAGCAAGTCCGCGCTGGTCGGGCTGACCAAGCCGCTCGCCCGGGAGCTGGGGCCGCGCGGCATCACGGTGAACCTGATCCAGCCGGGGGCCGTGGACACCGATCTCAACCCGGCCGACGGACCGTACGCCGAGGGCCAGCGCGCGGCCAACGCGCTGGGCCGCTTCGGCACGACGGAGGAGATCGCCTCGCTCGTCGCGTACCTCGTGAGCGCGGAGGCGGGGTTCATCACGGGCACGGAGCTCGTCGTGGACGGCGGCCACGCGGCCTGAGCGGCCCCCGGGCGGAGCTGCGCCGCCGCCCACCGCCCGGCGCACGCGCGGTCCCGCCCGCCGACCGGGTAGCTCGCCCGCCGCTCCCCCGGGCGGCTCCCCGGAGCACTCCCCCGTCGGCCCCGTCCGGCTGCCCCTGTCCCGGCCACGCCCCTACGCTGGCCGGGACGGGGGCAGCGACGGGAAGGACGGGACCAGCACATGTCCGGAACACCGGTTCAGGCGCTCAACGACGGCACGCGCATCCCCGCGGTGGGGCTCGGCACCTACCCGTTGGACGACGCGGCGGCCGAGGAGGCCGTCGCCGGGGCCCTGGAGCTCGGCTACCGGCTGGTCGACACGGCCCTCAACTACGGCAACGAGACCGGCACCGGCCGGGGCGTCGCCCGCAGCGGGGTCCCCCGCGAGGGGGTCCGCCTCACCACGAAGGTGCCCGGCCGCCACCACGGGTACGAGGAGACGCTCGCCTCGTTCGAGGAGTCGCGGGCCCGCCTGGGCGTCGAGTACGTGGACCTCTATCTGATCCAGTGGCCGCTCCCCCGCGTCGACAAGTACGTGGACACCTGGAAGGCGATGATCCGGCTCCGCGAGGACGGTCTCGTCCGCTCGATCGGCGTCTCCAACTTCACCGCCGCGCAGCTGGAACGGCTGGAGCGGGAGACGGGCGTGCTGCCCTCGGTGAACCAGATCGAGATGCACCCGCTGCTGCCGCAGGAGGAGCTGCGTGCGGTGCACGCGGCGAAGGGCATCGTCACGGAGAGCTGGAGCCCGCTGGCCCGGGGTCGCGAGGTGCTGGAGGATCCCTCGACCGTGGCGATCGCGGAGGACCACGGGGTGAGCCCCGGGCAGGTGGTGCTGCGCTGGCACACCCAGCTGGGCGCGGTCCCCATCCCGAAGTCGGCGGACCCGGGCCGGCAGCACGAGAACCTGGATCTGTTCGGGTTCGAGCTGACGGCGCAGGAGCTGACGACGATCGCGTCCGGGCGGCAGCGGCGGTTCGGCGGCGACCCGGAGTCCCACGAGGAGTTCTAACGGACGTGGACAGGACGCGCCGGTCAGCGGTTGCGCGGGGTGACCTCCGCCATCCGGGACCAGCCGGCGCCCTCCACCTCGACGTTGATGATCTCGGGGACCTCGGCCACCAGCTCCGACATCGTCGCGATCGCCGCCTTGAAGTGGTCGGAGTTCACGTGCGCCTCACCGGCCGCCGCGTCGGCGAAGGCCTCCAGCAGGACGAACTCGTTGGGGTTCTCCACGCTGTGCGACCAGTCGAAGAAGAGGTTGCCGGGCTCGCGGCGGGTGGCGACGGTGAAGCCGTCCAGCCGGGTGAGCCACTCCTCGGGGTCGAGGGCGGTGAACTTGACGGCGATGAAGATCATGGGGGGGGGCTCCTGGTCGAGGCGTCGGAAAGTGCGGCTCGCCCGGCCGTCGGGGCCCGCTCACCGCACCTCGACCAGGGTGACACACCCTCACGTAACGGGACCGGCCGGGCACACCGCGACCCCCCTGCGACCGCGGTGTGCCAGGTGCCGGGCCCGGTCGGGGATCAGCCGCCGAGCTCCCGGTGACGGGCCGCCAGAGCCGCGGCGCCCTCGTCGGTGAGCGATCCGAACAGCCGGAGCCGGGAGATGCCGCCGTCCGGGTAGATGTCGATCCGTACGTGTGTGGCGCGGACGGTTCCGTCCAGGACGAAGCGGTGGTTGGTGTCGGGCTGGAGCCGGGTCCGGGGAAGGGCCTCCGTCCAGTCGCCGTCCTCGCCGTCCCGTATCGAGAGGCTCGCCCAGCCCGCGGAGTTGCCCTTCAGGTAGGCGGTGTCGATCTCGACGGCCCGGATCCCGGACTGTGCGGCGAGACGGTAGCTGATCCAGTCGTTGCCCTGGTCGCGCCTGCGGCGGGTCTCCCAGCCGTCGTCCATCTTCCGCGAGCGGCCCGGCTGGATGGTGTTGGTGGCCGGGGAGTAGAAGCGGTCGGAGGCGTCCTCGACCTTGCCGCCGTTCTCCAGGGCCGCGAGGTCGAACGTACCGAGCGCGCCGAGCCAGGCGGGGTCGGGGGCGACCTCCCCGTACACGCGCAGCCGGGCGATCCCGCCGTCCGGGTGCTGGTTGACCCGCAGGTGGGTGAAGCGCTGCTCGGCGTCGACGGCGAACCCGTTGGCCGCGTGGCCGCCGACCGCCGTACGGGGGACGAGCGTCGTCCACTTCACGTCGGGGGCGAGGAGGTCCTCGGGGGACGGGGAGCCGGGCAGGGCGACCGCCTCGACGGAGACCGCCTGCGGGTAGTTGCCGCGGAAGTGGGCGGTGTCCAGGACGATGCCCCGGATGACGCCGGGCGCGCCGAGCCGGACGAGGGCCCAGTCGTGGTCGTCGGCGGTGGGGTGCGGTTCGGCGGCGTCGGCACCCCGTCGGCGGCGGGTCTCCCAGCCGTCCATGATCTTGCCCTTGTGCCCGAAGTGCTCCGGGTCGAAGACGGCGGGCCCGGGCTTGAGGAGGTTCTCGCGCTCGGCGAAGAACTCGTCGTTGGCGGCGATGACGCCCGCCCCGAGACGGCGGTCGGCCAGGTCGACGAGGTGGGTGAAGGGGAAGTCGGCGGTGCGGTGGTCGGCGTACGGGTCGCCGCCCGCGTAGGGGCTCGCGTCGCCGGTGAAGCGCGGTATCGCGGCGTCCATCATGGTCAGGGGTTCCTTTCGGGCACGGTCAGCGGTCTCGGTCGAGGAGCGGACCGGTCAGCCCGGTCGGCGATCTCGTACGGGGAGCGGACCGGTGGGCTCGGTCAGCGGTCGCGTTCGAGGAGGCGGCCTGCGGGCTCGGCGAGGACGCCGTCGGAGGCGATGCGGACACCGCGCAGCCAGCTGGAGCGGACCACGCCGTGCAGGGTCTTCCCGGCGTAGGCGGTGACCTGGTTGCGGTGGAAGAGTTCAGCGGGGTCGACGGTGAAGGTCGCGTCGGGGGCGAGGACCGCGAAGTCGGCGTCGCGCCCCGCCTCGATGGCGCCCTTGCGGGTCAGCCCGGCCAGCGCGGCGGGGGCGGCCGACATCCAGCGGGCGACGTCGTCGAGGGAGTGGCCGCGCTTGCGGGCCTCGGTCCAGATGGCGGGCAGGCCGAGCTGGAGGGAGGAGATACCGCCCCAGGCGGAGGCGAAGTCCGGGGTCTTCAGGTCGGTGGTGCACGGCGAGTGGTCGGAGACGATGCAGTCGATGGTGCCGTCGGCGAGCCCGGCCCAGAGCGCGTCCTGGTTGGCGGCCTCGCGGATCGGCGGGCAGCACTTGAACTCCGTCGCCCCGTCGGGCACTTCCTCGGCGGTGAGGGTGAGGAAGTGCGGGCAGGACTCGACGGTGACGCGGACACCCTCGCGCTTCGCGGCGGCGATCAGCGGCAGGGCGTCGCTGGAGGAGAGGTGCAGGACGTGGACGCGGGCGTTGAGCCGCTTGGCGTGGGCGATGAGCCCCTCGATCGCGGTGTTCTCGGCGTCGCGCGGGCGGGAGGCGAGGAAGTCCGCGTAGGCGGGCCCGGAGCGCTGCGGGGCTTCGGCCAGGTGGTGCGGGTCCTCCGCGTGCACGATGAGCAGCCCGCCGAATCCGGCGATCTCCGCCATGGAGCGGGCCAGCTGCTCCTGGTCCAGCTCCGGGAACTCCTCCACGCCGGAGGGCGACAGGAAGCACTTGAAGCCGAAGACCCCGGCCTCGTACAGCGGGCGCAGATCCTTGACGTTGGACGGGATCGCGCCGCCCCAGAAGCCGGTGTCGACGTGCGCCTTGGGGGCCGCGACCTGCTGCTTGATCCGCAGGTGCTCGACAGTGGTGGTCGGCGGGAGGGAGTTGAGGGGCATGTCCAGGAGTGTGGTGATCCCGCCGGCGGCGGCCGCGCGGGTGGCGGTGTAGAAGCCCTCCCACGCGGTGCGGCCGGGGTCGTTCACATGGACGTGGGTGTCGACCAGGCCGGGCAGCAGGACGTCGTCGCCGAAGTCCTCCAGGCGGGCGCCCGCGGGCGCCCCGGTGTCGTACGGCAGGACCGCGTCGATCGTCCCGCCCGCGACGGCGACCGCCGCCGGACGGGTCCCCTCGGGGGTGACGACGCGCGTCGAGCGCAGTATCAGGTTCACGTCCGGACCGGACACCTGTGCTCCTTCACTCCAGCAATGATCACAACAGGAATTCAACGAACTGTTGAAGCTTTCGATGGAGTCTTCACTCGGGAATCGCCCTCGTCAAGACCCCACCTTCCGCCACGGGGGCACACCGGACCACCCCCTGCCACCCGACTGGAGGTTTCCACAAAGTAAAAGTCATATTTCGAACTGCGGAACGTAGCATGGGCCAGGAGGGGCGGCGCCGAGCCGCCCGCACCGACCGTCGGCACCCGGACAAAACAGCCCCTGACCGGCACGGACGCCGACCGGGGAGCTGTGGGCCGATCGGGAACCGCCCGGTAGGCTGCTGCCTTGCCTTCCGCTTCGAAAGGACCGTTGACGTGCCGCCGTCCCACGCCAGCACAGCCGACTCCAAGCCCTCCGGTTCCAGCGGTGGGGTGCAGTCCCTTGAGCGCGCCTTCGATCTGCTGGAGCGGATGGCCGACGCCGGGGGCGAGGTCGGGCTGAGCGAGCTCTCCGCGAGCAGCGGTCTGCCCCTGCCGACCATCCACCGGCTGATGCGCACCCTGGTCGGCTGCGGATACGTGCGCCAGCAGCCCAACCGCCGCTACGCGCTGGGCCCCCGGCTGATCCGGCTCGGTGAGTCCGCCTCCCGGCTGCTGGGCACCTGGGCCCGCCCCTACCTCAGCCGGCTGGTGGAGGAGACCGGCGAGACGGCGAACATGGCGCTGCTGGACGGGGACGAGATCGTGTACGTCGCCCAGGTGCCGTCCAAGCACTCCATGCGGATGTTCACCGAGGTCGGCCGCCGGGTCCTGCCGCACTCCACCGGTGTGGGCAAGGCGCTCCTCGCGCACACCCCCGCCGACGAGGTCCGCGCGCTCCTGGCCCGTACCGGCATGCCGGCCGCCACGGAGAAGACGATCACCACCCCGGAGGGCTTCCTCGACGCCCTGGAGCTGGTGCGCCGCGCCGGGTACGCGGTGGACGACAACGAGCAGGAGATCGGGGTGCGGTGTCTCGCGGTCTCCGTGCCGAACTCCCCCACCTCGGCGGCGATCTCCATCTCGGGCCCGGCGGGGCGGGTGACGGAGGCGGCGACGGAGCGGATCGTACCGATCCTCCAGCAGGTCGCGGGAGAGCTGTCCGACGCGCTGGCGAGCAACGGCACGAACGGCGGCTGAGCCTCCAAGGCGGCGGGGCCCGGGATACCGGGCCCCGCCGCTCGTCGTTTCAGACCCCGGCCGGGACGGTCAGCCGCCCGTCGTCCATCGTCACCGTGCGGTCCAGCCGCTCCAGGTGCGCCAGGTCGTGGGTGACCAGCACCGTGGCGGTGGCACGCTCCCGGGTCAGGGTGACCAGCAGGTCGAGCACGGCCGCGCCGCGCTCGTGGTCGAGCGCGCTGGTCGGCTCGTCGACGAGCAGGACCGCCGGCTCGTTCATCAGGGCCCGCGCGATGTTGATCCGCTGGCGCTGACCGCCGGAGAGCTGGTGCGGCCGCCGGTCGGCGCGGTCGGCGAGACCGACCGCGTCCAGCAGCTCCAGGGCCCGGCGGCGGGCATTGCGGGCGGACCCCCCGGACAGGTGGCGCATCACCTGGAGCTGTTCGGCGGCGGTCAGCGAGGGAAGCAGACTGGGCTGCTGGAAGACGATGCCGATGTGCTCCCGGCGCAGGGCCGCCCGCCCGGCCCGGCCGAGCCCGGCCGTCGGCGTCCCGGCGACCACGACCTCGCCGGAGTCCGGGGTGACCAGGGTGGCGGCGGCCGCGAGGAGGCTCGACTTGCCCGAGCCGGACGGCCCGACGACCGCGGTGAGCGTGCCCGGGGGGACGTCCAGCGAGACCCGGTCCAGAGCGGTGAGCCGCCCCTCGCCGTCCGGGTAGGTGAGGGTGACGTCGGTCAGGGTGAGCGTCATCGGGCACTCCCGAGTGCGGTGAGCGGATCGACGGCGGTGATCCGCCGGATGGACAGGGCGGCCCCGAGCGCGCCGAGGGCGATCATCACGACGGCCGGGACGAGGACCGTCGCCGCGTCCAGGACGAACGGCACGGCTCCCTGGCCGATCAGGACTCCGGCCCCGGCGGCCAGGGCGGTGCCCAGTCCCGTACCGAGGGCGAGCATCACCACGGCCTGCCCCAGCGCGTCGCGCAGGAGGTACGGGGTCGACGCGCCGAGCGCCTTCAGCACGGCGACGTCGCCGCTGCGCTGGATCGTCCAGACGGTGAAGAACGCACCGATGACGAGCGCGGAGATGGCGAAGAGGAAACCGCGCATCAGTTGCAGCGAACCGTTCTCCGACTGGTAGGAGCCGATGGCCGTCAGGGAGTCGTCGAGCGTGAGCGTGCTGGTGCCCGCCGCCTCGTCCCCCGCCGCGAGGTCGACGCCTCCGGTGGTGGTCAGGGCGATCACGGTCGCCTGTTCGGCGGGGCCGGCGCCGTCGTGGCCGATCTCCTGCCAGTCGTCGAGCGAGGTCCAGACGACGGGGGTGTGGCTGTACGAGGCGTCCGTCGCGACGGCGGCGACCTCGCGCTCCGCCCGGCCGAGCGCGATGCTGTCGCCCGCCGAGGCGTCGAGCTCCTCGGCCGCCTTCTCGGAGAGCACGACCCGCCCCGGGCCGATCCCCTCCGGCCCGAGGGTGCCGTCCGGTTCGACGCCGAAGGCCGAGACCGCGGCACTCCGCTCACCGGCGGCGGTGGCGTTCAGGGTCCGGATGCCGATCGGCTGGGCGGCCTCGACCCCGGGCCGACCGGCCCAGTTCCGCCAGTCGTCCTCCCGGACGGTCGAGTTGGTGAACGACTCCGCCTGCCCGTCGGGGGGCGCGGCGAAGGCCAGGTGGTCGGCGTCCAGACCGGTGACGGCCGAGATGTTCTCCCGGGCCAGGCCCGCGGTCAGGCCGGACAGCAGCCCCACGAGCAGCGTGATCAGCACCACGACCGAGCCCATGAGCGCGAACCGGCCCCTGGCGAAGCGAAGGTCTCTCCATGCGACGAACATGGCTCCAGCGTCGTGCGGCGCGGGCGGGAGAACATCGCGCGGCGGACGGGCCCGGGATCAACCTTTCGATTGACCGGGTCCGGGGACGCCGCGGCTACGCTGGACGGACCATGGATTCGCGTTCGCACACCCACGTCGCGGCAGCCCTGCGGCTCTGTCTGCACGCCCTGCTGATGGGGCTGCTGGCCCTGGTGGTCGTCCGCACGGCGAGCGAGGACGCGCCGCACACCGCGGCCGTCGTGGTGGTGGCGGTGCTGATGGCGGCCCTGTACGCGGCGGGGCCGCTCGCCTCCTCCGTACAGCCGGGAAACCGGGCGGGGGCCGTGTGGCTGGCGGGTCTCGGCGCCCTGTGGGCCACGCTGCTGATCCTGTCGCCGGACGCCCTGTGGGTGGCCTTCCCGCTCTACTTCCTCCAGCTCCACATCCTGCCGATGCGGTGGGCGCTGCCCGCCGTCGTGGTCACCGCCGCCGCCGCGATCACCAGCTTCGTCGTGCACCGGCAGGAGATCGAGCCAGGCGCGTTCATCGGGCCGCTGCTCGGCGGGGCGGTCGCCGTCGCCACCGTCCTCGGGTACGACGCGCTCTTCCGGGAGAGCGAGCGGCGGCGCGAGCTGATCGTGGAGCTGGTCGCCACCCGTGCGGACCTGGCCGAGGCGGAACGCACGGCCGGGACCCTCGCCGAGCGTGAGCGCCTCGCCCGGGAGATCCACGACACGCTGGCCCAGGGTCTGTCCAGCATCCAGCTGCTGCTGCGCGCCGCCGAGCGCTCACTGCCCGAGGACGCACCCGCCGCCGCGCATGTGCGGGCCGCCCGCGAGGCCGCGCAGGCGAATCTCGCCGAGGCCCGGTCCTTCGTCCGCGCGCTGACGCCGCCGGACCTGGAGCACGGTTCACTGGCCGCCGCGCTGGAGCGGCTCTGCGCCCGTACGACCGCACCGGAGCTGACCGTGCGGTTCGCGGTGAGCGGCACCCCGGTGGAGCTGCCGACGCCGTACGAGGTGGCGCTGTTGCGGACCGCGCAGTCGGCGCTGGCCAACACGGTGCGCCATGCGCGGGCCGGGCGGGCGGAGATCACCCTGAGCTTCATGGACACCTCGGTGGCGCTGGACGTGGTGGACGACGGGCAGGGCTTCGACCCGTCGGGGGCGCCGGTCCACGAGCGCGGCGACGGCGGCTTCGGGCTGCCGGCGATGCGGGCGCGTGCCGGGTCGCTCGGCGGTGCGCTGAGCGTGGAGTCGGCGCCGGGACAGGGCACGGCGGTGGCGGTCACACTGCCGCTGCCCGTGGTGGAAGCGGCGCGTGCGGCATGAGCGGGAGCGGGGACGTGATCCGGCTGCTGCTGGCGGACGACCATCCGGTCGTCCGGGCGGGGCTGCGCGCGGTCCTGGACACCGAGCCGGACTTCCGGGTCGCCGGCGAGGCCGCCACCGCCGAGGAGGCCGTCGCCCTGGCGGCGGCGGGCGGCTTCGACGTGGTCCTGATGGACCTCCAGTTCGGTCCGGGCCTGCACGGCTCGGAGGCGACGGCGACGATCACCGCCGCACCGGAGGGCCCCCGGGTCCTGATCCTGACCACCTACGACTCCGACGCGGACATCCTGGCGGCGGTCGAGGCGGGGGCGAGCGGCTATCTGCTCAAGGACGCGCCGCCGCAGGAGCTGGCGGCGGCGGTGCGCACGGCGGCTGCGGGCCGGTCCGCGCTCGCGCCGTCGGTGGCGCACCGGCTGATGGACCGGATGCGCACCCCGGCCGAGGCGCTGACCCGGCGCGAGCTGGAGGTGCTCCAGCTGGTCGGCGAGGGGCTGTCGAACCTCCAGATCAGCAAGCGGCTGTTCCTGAGCCAGGCAACGGTGAAGTCCCACCTGGTGCACATCTACGCCAAGCTGGGCGTCGACTCCCGTACGTCGGCGGTCGCGGCGGCCACGGCCCGCAGGCTCATCCGCCGCTGAAGCCGGGTCGCGCGCCGCGGGTCAACAGCACGGGGGCTCGCGCACCGCGGGTCAGCTGCGCGGGGGCTCCCCGAAGAGGTCGACCGCGTTGCGCACCTCGCGAAGGGCCGCTGCCACCGCGCTCACCGAGCCGATGGCCCCCGCGATCAGCAGCAGGGAGCGGCGCATGCGGGGGATCTCCGGCACGCCGCTGACGGCCATCGCGTCCAGGGCCGCAAGCTCGTCCTCGGCGATCGGCCGGTCGGGGAATTCGGTCCGGAGCCCGGCCAGTTCGCGGCGGAGCCGGGAGACGGCCATCCGCAGCTCGGCCACCCTCGGGTCCTCGTCACTGCCGGTCAGCTGCTTCTGCCCCACGCTTCGCAACACAGCACTCCCCCTCGCACGTCCGTGTGCCGGTGTGACCCCCGAACCCGGGCTGTGGCCAAGTCCCCGGATGTGTCCGCAAGTTAACGCCATGACAGGCAGTGCGCGCCAGCCCACGGAAAGAAATCGGGGTGACCCCTGAGGGTGACATGCGTGTCGCGTGTGCGAAACGCTCAGTGGTATCCAGGCCCCATGGTCACGGACACGACGACAGGCACGGCTACGGAGAGGACCGCGGACATGACTTCCGCCGCGAGGAACCCCGAGGTCGCGGGCGTACTGCTGGCCGCCGGAGGGGGTCGCCGACTCGGCGGCCGGCCGAAGGCGCTGCTGGAGCACCGGGGACGCCCGCTGATCGAACACGCGGTGCGCTCGCTGCGCGACGGCGGTTGCGGCCCGCTGCACGTGGTGCTGGGCGCCGCGGCGGACGAGGTGCGGGCCCGCGCGGATCTCGCGGGCTGCGCGGTGACGGTGAACCCGGACTGGGAGGAGGGCATGGGCTCCTCGCTCCGGCTGGGACTGGCCGCCCTGGGCGCGACGGACGCGGACGCGGCACTCGTCCTTCTGGTCGATCAGCCCGGGATCGGGGCGGAGGCGGTGGCGCGGGTGCGTCTCGCGTACCGCTCGCGGGCGAGTCTGGCGGCCGCCTCGTACGGCGGGGAGCGGGGCCATCCGGTGCTGTTCGGGGCGGACCGGTGGACGGACATCGCGGCGGGGGCGGTGGGCGACCGGGGCGCGCGGACCTATCTGCGGGAGCACCGCGATGCGATCACGCTCGTGGAGTGTTCGGATGTGGCCGAGGCGTACGACATCGACACCTCGCAGGACCTGAAGCACCTGGAGTGACCGTGCGGTCCGGCTCGCCGTCCACCGTGCGTGGCCGCTCCGGCACGCTGCGCCGCCACCGAACCGTTTCTGTCGACCCGGAGAATCTCGATATCAACAAACCATTGAACTTCCACCATGAGGAAACTACTATCCACTGGTCAGAAGCCCTCTGAACCTCAGACGGCACCCACGGCCGTATCTCGGAGCCATGGCACGCCGTGCCGTCTCAGGCGACCCGGCGGCCATGAGACGCCGCCGCCCGCTGAAGGAGTGACAGCTCATGTCCGCACCAGCGCCGTCCACGCTGGCCATCGTCGATGCCGAGCCCCTGCCCCGGCAGGAAGAGGTCCTGACCGACGCGGCCCTCGCGTTCGTGGCCGAACTGCACCGGCGGTTCACCCCGCGCCGCAATGAGCTGCTCGCCCGGCGCGGTGAGCGCCGCGCCGAGATCGCCCGCACCTCCACGCTGGACTTCCTGCCCGAGACGGCGGCGGTCCGCGCGGACGACTCCTGGAAGGTCGCGCCCGCCCCGGCGGCTCTGAACGACCGCCGGGTGGAGATCACCGGTCCGACCGACCGCAAGATGACCATCAACGCCCTGAACTCGGGCGCCAGGGTCTGGCTCGCCGACTTCGAGGACGCGTCCGCCCCCACGTGGGAGAACGTCGTCCTCGGCCAGCTCAACCTCACCGACGCCTACGAGCGCCGCATCGACTTCACCGACCCGAGGTCGGGCAAGTCGTACGCGCTGAAGTCCGCCGACGAACTCGCCACGGTCGTCATGCGCCCCCGCGGCTGGCACCTGGAGGAGCGCCACCTCCAGCTGGACGGCGTCTCGGTGCCGGGTGCGCTCGTCGACTTCGGCCTCTACTTCTTCCACAACGCGCAGCGCCTGATCGATCTCGGCAAGGGCCCGTACTTCTACCTGCCGAAGACGGAGTCGCACCTGGAGGCCCGTCTCTGGAACGACGTCTTCGTCTTCGCCCAGGACTACGTCGGCATCCCGCAGGGCACGGTCCGCGCGACGGTGCTGATCGAGACGATCACCGCCGCGTACGAGATGGAGGAGATCCTCTACGAGCTGCGCGACCATGCATCCGGGCTCAACGCCGGCCGCTGGGACTACCTCTTCTCCATCGTCAAGAACTTCCGTGACGGCGGGTCCAAGTTCGTCCTCCCGGACCGCAACGCGGTGACGATGACCGCCCCGTTCATGCGGGCGTACACCGAACTCCTCGTCCGCACCTGCCACAAGCGCGGCGCGCACGCGATCGGCGGCATGGCGGCCTTCATCCCCTCGCGCCGCGACGCCGAGGTCAACAAGGTGGCCTTCGAGAAGGTCAAGGCGGACAAGGACCGCGAGGCGCACGACGGCTTCGACGGCTCCTGGGTCGCCCACCCCGACCTGGTCCCGATCGCCCTGGCCTCCTTCGACGCGGTCCTCGGCGAGAAGCCCCACCAGAAGGACCGCCTCCGCGAGGACGTCTCGGTGGCCCCGGGCGACCTGATCGCCATCGACACCCTGGACGCGAGCCCGACGTACGACGGCCTGCGCAACGCCGTGGCGGTCGGCATCCGCTACATCGAGGCCTGGCTGCGCGGCCTGGGCGCGGTCGCCATCTTCAACCTGATGGAGGACGCCGCCACCGCGGAGATCTCCCGCTCGCAGATCTGGCAGTGGATCAACGCGGACGTGGTCTTCGAGAACGGCGAACACGCCACGGCGGAGCTGGCCCGCAAGGTCGCCGCCGAGGAACTGGCCGCGATCCGCGAGGAGATCGGCGAGGAGACCTTCACCGCCGGCAAATGGCAGCAGGCCCACGACCTCCTGCTCCAGGTCTCCCTGGACCAGGACTACGCGGACTTCCTGACGCTGCCGGCGTACGAGCAGCTGCGCTGACGTCACGGCGCGAGCACCGTCACCGCCCCCGGCACCGCACGGCGTCGGGGGCGGTGGTGTGCGCCTGAGCCCGCACGGCTCGGCCCCTCGCCGGCTGCGACGACAACGGCTCTGCACGGCAAGCCTGTTCGTCGGCCGGTGACCACGACGCCCGGCGTCTCCACCGTACGCCCGCCGACACCGCGGGCTTACCTCTGTGCCGTAGCGTCGGCGGGCTCACCCGCTCGGGGTACCTCCGCGCACCACGCTGATGCGGTCCGGCCCTCCCTGGAGGCGGCCCCGCCGGTACAGGTCCGCGATGTCGCTCTCCAGGGCGGTGCGGATGTCCGCGCCCGTCCTGCGCCATCCGAAGAACTCGCAGGCCTCCCTGATCAATTCGTCCTGGGACATGCCGGGGCATTCTGCCGCGAGCTCCCTCAGGGCGAGCTGCCGCTCGGCGGGAGCGATGAGCGTGACCTTGCGCGCCGTTTCCCCGGCCTCTGTTCGGCTGCCGCACGCCCCCCGGTACCAGTCGGTGCCCCAGATCCGGTAGAGGCGCCAGCCGAGCCCGTTCAGCACCTGCTCCCGCAGCCGGTCGCGGTCCCGGGCCGCCTTGGAGGAGTGGTACATCGCACCGTCGCACTCGATCCCCAGTGCGTACGCGCCGGGGTGCCGCGGGTGACGCAGCCCCAGGTCGATGCGGTATCCCGCGACGCCGACCTGCGGCTGCACCGTGTGGCCCCAGCCGTTCAGAACGGCGAGCACCGACTCCTCGAAGGGGCTGTCGGGCTCCGCGTCCGACTGGACGACGTCGCGGGCCAGTACCGCCGGCCCGTTCTCCGCGTACTCCAAGTAGCGCTTCAGGTGCTGGACGCTCTCGTTGGCGCTGTCGGGCAGGCTCGTGCCACGGAACGGCCGCACGCGCTTCGGCCTCCGCGGTCAGGGCTTCCCGCAGCGCCTGTGCGGCCTGATGTGCTTGACGAAGCTCCGCGTCGTCGAACCAGGCGCCCAGCGGGGGGTTCGCGGCCGCCGTGAGGTCGGCGAGTGCGCACAGGGCTGCGGCCGCCTCGCCGTCGTTCGGCTTGGCCATCCCGAACAGGTCCGCGAGCTGGGCCAGTTGACCGGAGGCGTCTTCCTGGAGAGTTGCGTCTCCGGAGCCGAAGCCGTCGGGCAGGCCGGCTCGCAGGGAGCGTACGGTCTGGTGAAGCTCGCGAACGGACCGGGGCTCGCCCTGGGTACCGGCGAACGGACGACGGGCGGTCGCCGCACGCAGGGCGTCGAGCGCGTCGGACGCCCCGGTGGCCGCCTGGTGTGCGGAGGCACCCACGAGCCCGTGCCAGGGAGAGGAGTTGCCCTCCGCTACGGGGCGCCATGCCCGGCTCACTGCTCGGGCCGCCACGGTGAGGTCCTGCGACGCCCCGGCGCTCAGGGTCCGGACGGTCTTCGCGTTCTCGGCGGACAGGGAGAGTTGCGGTGTTCCCGCCTGGTCGAGCTGGACCAGGCGGCCGAGGACGTCGTGCAGAGTCCGCCCGAGAGGATCCCTGACCTGGTTCATGCCCGCCGCGTAGGCGGAGAGTTCCTCACGCGGCTGCCGGGCGCGCTCACGTTCGTGTTCCGCGGCTCCGTTGACCCGGGCAACCGCTCTCGGCCGCCCCCTGCTACCCGACGGACTCGCCCCTCACGTCCACACCGCTCCCAGCGCCACGAACCCGCAGACGAGGGCGAACAGGATGGCCAGCAGCGGCCAGACGAACCGCAGGTACGTGTCGTAGCCGACCTTCGCCAGGGCCACCCCGCCGATGGTGACCGCCGTCGTCGGGACCCAGAGGTTCATCCAGCCGCTCGCCGCCTGCCACGCCGTGACGACCACGGCGCGGGAGACGCCCGCGAAGTCGGCGAGCGGGGCCAGGATCGGCATCGCCAGCGTGGCGTGGCCGGAGGTGGAGGGGATGAGGAAGGCGAGCGGCAGGTTGACGACGAAGACGAAGACCGCGAACAGCGCCGACGAGGTGCCCGAGACCACGCCCTCGATGGAGTGCAGCACGGTGTCGGTGATCTGCGCGTTGTTCATGATGACCGTGACACCGCGCGCGAGGACGATGACCAGCGCCGGGGAGATGAAGTCCGCCGTGCCCCGGATGATCGTCGCGCTGAGCTTCTGCTCGCCGAACCGGGCGACGACGCCCACCAGGACCGCCGCGACCAGGAACAGGGCGGCCAGCTGGGGGAAGGACCAGCCGAGTTCGAAGCCGTACGGGGTGGCGTCGGCGTCGCCCGTGAGGGCGCTGGACCACGGGACGACCGAGAAGATCATGAAGCTGAAGACCAGGGCGACCAGGACGAGGACGGTCCGGTGAAGTCCGGTCAGCTCCGGGGGCTCTCCCGCGTCCGCCGCGTTGTGCTCGCGGTCGCCGGGCAGGAAGCCGGAGAGCGAGCGGTCGGGGTTCTCACGGACGCGGCCCGCGTACCGGACGACGTAGCCGATCGTCACCGCTGTCAGGACCACCCACATGATCGCGCGCAGCACGATTCCGTCGCCGAGCGAGATGCCGGCGGCGGAGGACGCGACTCCGGTGGCGAAGGGGTTCACGGTGGAGCAGAGCACGCCGATGCCCGCGCCGAGGATGATCGTGCCGGTGGCCACCATGCGGTCGTAGCCGAGGGCCAGCATCAGCGGGATGATCAGGCCGTAGAAGCCGAGCGTCTCCTCCGCGAATCCCTCGACGGTGCCGAGGAGGGAGAAGACCAGCATCACTCCGGCGATGAGCAGCGCTCCCCGGTCGCGCAGCCGGTACGCGAGGCGGCCGATGCCCCGGTCCAGGGCGCCGGTGGCGAACACCACGGTGATGAACGCGCCGATGGCGAGCACGAAGAGGAACACGCCGGCGCTGCCGTACAGCTCGCCGGCCAGGTCCGGGCCGACCTCGCCCGTCCTCGCGTCCTGGACGCCGTAGAGGCCGTTGACCGGGGAGAGGAAGAGGTCGTTCAGGCGGTCGACGAAGCTCTGGTCGGAGTCGACCCGGTGGTACGTGCCCTGGACCGGGGCCCCCTCCTCGTCGCGTTCGTAGGTCCCGGGCGGGATCAGGCAGGCCAGTCCCCAGACGGCCAGCGTGACGACCGCGAGGATCGTGAGGGCGCTGGGGAAGGCGAACCTCTTCCGGGCCGGGGGCTCTTCCTCCGGGGCCGGCTTCGTGTCGGCCGCGCTGCTCATGCCGTGCTCCCGCCCGTCGCGGCCCCCAGCGGGGAACCGAACGGACGCAAGGACTCCAGATGGGTGACCAGGAGGTCCTGGGGCCCGGCGAGGGAGCGGAACTCCTCCTCCCGCCTCGCCACCCGCTCCACGCCCGCGCCGCGCACCAGGTCCACGAGGAGGTCGCGGGCCTCGCGCACCGGCTCGGGCGGGAAGCCGGGAAACGCGATGGGCGGGATGGCCGTCAGCCGTCCCAGGCCGGCGACGAGACCGTCCATCAGCGCGTCGACCCGTGTGCTCGGGCCGTCTCCCGGATCCATGGTTCAGCCCCTTCGGTCCACTGGCCTTCCGGGACCAATGGACCATGGGGGGCGGCGCGCCGCACGCCTGGGAAACGGTGGCCGGTCGGGCCTCAGTCCGTCAGGACGACTGTCCGCTGGGCCGAGAAGTCACCCCACTTGCCGTCCGGAAGCTTGGCCCTGAGCTTGACCGAATAGCGGGTGCCCACCGGGTCGGAGAGGTCCAGCCGGTAGGTGGCGCGCCCCTTGGGGGGCGTGCCGCCCCAGACGATGGTGGTGGTCAGCTTGCCGTTCAGATGGAGCTCGTAGGCGGGGATGGTTCCGCCCGTCTCGGGCTGGTCCCAGGACAGGTCGAGGGTGGAGGCGGCGCCCTCCTTGCCGATCTCGGCGTTCAGACCGGTGGGGGCGGTGCTCGCGGGTGCGCCGGGGGCGGACGCGGTGGTGAGGTCGAACGTGTTGCTGTCGGCCGAGGACTTGTCGGAGGCGTCCCGGGCCCGGACGGTGAAGGTGTAGACGGTCCCCGGGCGCAGACCCGTGAGCTTCGCCGTGGTCTCGGAGGCCGGGACGCTGTGGATCCGGGAGTCCTCCTGGTAGATGTCGTACGAGGTGACGCCGACGTCGTCCTTGGACGCGCCCCAGGTGAGGATGGCGGCACGTTTCCCGTTGGCGCTGCCCGTCAGCTTCGCCGGGACGGTGGGGGGCGTGTCGTCCTTGGGCGGGGTGGCCTGGGTGGTGACGGGGACACCCTTGCTGGGCGCGGAGAGATTCCCCGCCGTGTCCTTGGTCCGGACGCTGAAGGTGTAGTCCGTCGAGGCCGTCAGCCCGTTGACGTCGATCATGGTCTTGGTCGCCGGGACGCTCTTGACCTTGGCCTTTCCACGGTAGATCTCGTATCCGGCGACCTTCTTGTTGTCGGAGGCGCCTTCCCACATGACGTGCACCGAGGTGGAGCTGCTGGCCTGGGCGGTCACGCCCTTGGGGGTGGCGGGAGGCTGCGTGTCGGCTTCGGCGGTGCCACCGCAGGCGGAGAGGAGGGGTGCGAGAAGCAGGGCGGAACAGGTCAACGCGGCAGAGATGTGGGGGCGTTGCACGGTGGTGCCTTCCATCCGGACAGCAATGGTCCAGACCTGTATGCCATGGCGCGGGGGTCGCCGACAAGAGGACGGCGAGGAACCTTCCGCTATGTGCCGGTGTGCCCTGCCCGAACCACGGTCCGGGCAGGGCATGGGCAGCCTCTCTCGGGGGCCGGCCCGACGCCGGGGGCAACACGGACAGCCGCAGCAGGCACTCACCCTGCCCCACCCACTGTCCGCCCGCCTCTTCCCGACGTCTGTTCGCGCACGGACCCTTGGACTGACATCCAGTCACCTCCAGGGAGACGGCCCAGTCATGCGCGCCCACGACGAACGATCGGATGACACCCGACCCGGTCACCGGAACAGCAGTCGGCACTCGGCTTCGGCCACCTCAGCCGCCCAGACGGGACTGCTGGCCCTGCAAAGCAGCATCGGCAACGCCGCCGTCGGCGTCGCGCTGGGGCGCGAGCGGCCCGCCCGGGGCGTGACTGTCCAGCGTGCTCTCCCTCCCGCGGGCGAACGTCTGGAGACCTACGTCAAGGCCATGGAGACGAGCACGCGCTCGGTGCGCAAGGCGAAGCGGGCACCAGCGCTCACCGCGTTCGGGCGGGCGGTTCCAGAGAACCTGGTCGACCTGGAGGAGGAGACCTCCGACTACACGCCGGATTCCGAGAATCCGCAGGGCAAGGCCCCGGAGGCCGGCGGGCGCTTCGAGAACCTCTACGGCCGGGACGCCGACGGCACACTGGCCGTCATGATGGAGAACTACCGCAGCCCCGAGGAGGGGTACACGGCGAGCGAGGCCTTCATCCACCAGTGGTCTCGCGCCGTGGTGATGTTCAACGAGGACGTCTTCAACAAGACGATGCTCAAGGTCCCGACGAAACCCGAGGACGTGCCGGACCGTCTGCCGGACAGCATCTTCCGACAGAACGTCTCCGGTGACGGCGCCAAGAAAACCCTGGGCGCCCTGTTCACCGAAGGGACCGACACCGTGACCTTCCAGGAGAACGACCCTATCTACAAAGAGGTCCTCAAGACCGTCAACGGCAAGTCCACCAATAACATCGTCCGCACTTTCAACGAGATCAAGGGACTGCCCGAAGCCCAGAAGTTCCGTATCTCGGGCGGCGCCATCACGAGGGTGCAGGGCAACTTCCAGTTGCGGTTCGACGTGACCGACTGACAGCGTGACGCACCCCGAGCGGGCAGCGGGTCAACCCCCAGCTGAGGCATCAGCGCCAGGCCTCCGCCAGTCAAGGGCGGATTCCCCTTCCGCCGGTGACTTCGCCGGCATCGCCCTCGCGGCTCACCCGCAGTACGCCGTGGTGGAACCGGCCTCGGACCCGCTCGGCGCGGCGGTCGGCGGGGTCGTCCACCACGGACTGTCCTCCACGGCAGACCTGGCCGACGACCTGGAGCGCATCTGGGCGGCCCGCTCGCCGGACCGGTCCATCACCCGACGGGGAGGTCGCCCACCTGCCCCGCTCCGTCCGGGAACAGGTCCGCGCTGCCGAGGAGCCGGCCCTGAAGCTCACCACGACGCTTCTGGAGCTCTGGAACCCCGGAGCCCGGGGCCGGGCTCCTTGGCGCTGACTACGGTGTGGCCGGGGCGATTCAGAACAGGGCGCCCCGGTCTGGTTGCTGACGCTGCAGTGGAGGGACGTCCTTGCCCTCCCACTTCGCCTCCAGGTACCGACGCCACCCATGAGGTGGAGGCCAGGGAATGCCCCACTCGGCCAGCTGCTTCTTTGTCCAGCCGCCGTCAGGAGTCTGCGCGGCGGCCACTTCATCAGGTGAGGGAACGTAGTTGGCCATGGAGTGATGATGCCTGCCCCGGAGGCAGCCTGTTCTGGTGGCAGCCCGGCAACTACGGCAAGACCGTCGACACCGGTTCGAGGCGACGCGCACTCCGACCACCACGAACCTCGCCGCAAGTCGATCCCGCACGGCTCGGCAACCCGACGCGTGGTCCGACCCGTTGCGGGTTCGCCGGGCGCCTCCCCCGGCGGACCTGTCACTATCGTGATCATCGACAGCTCCCGTCCGAAGGAAGTGTTCGTCCTTGTGACAGCGCACACGGCCCCCCTCCGTCCTCTGCCGGAACTGCTCCGGGAGCATGCCCGGCTCCTCGGCACCAAGACCGCCTTCCAGGACGACCGTTCCCGTGTCACCTACGAACAGCTGGAACAGCGAACAGGCAGACTGGCGGGGCATCTCGTCAACCTCGGTCTGCGGCACGGGGAGCGCGCGGCGATCCTCCTGGGCAGTCGTGTGGAGGCCGTCGAGAGTGTCCTCGCCGTCCTCAGGGCGGGCGCGGTCGGTGTGCCGATGGACTCGCGGAGCACCACCGCCGAGTTGGCGCACCTGCTGGACGACAGCGGGGCCCGGGTCGTCTTCACCGACCGGTCCTCCCTGGGCCAGTTGCTGCCGTTGCTCCCGGAGCGTCCCCGGCTGAGCGTGGTGCTCGTCGAGGACGAGGATCAGGATGCCGGGACGCGAGGCGCATGCCCGGCGGCGAGGGCGAGTGGCGACTCGGTCGACGAAGCGGGCATGTTCCGTTACGCGACCCTGGCCGCCACCGAGCCGCCCGCGCCGGCTCCTGATGATCTCGGGCTCGACGAGGTGGCCTGGCTCTTCTACACCTCCGGGTCGACCGGTCTGCCCAAGGGGGTGCTGTCCACTCAGCGCAACCGGCTGTCGTCGGTGACGGCCGGTTTCGTCACCGTCCTCGGCCTGTCGGCGGACGACCGCCTGCTCTGGCCCCTCCCACTGCACCACGCCATGGGGCAGCTCCTGTGCGTCCTCGGGGTGACCGTGACCGGAGCGTCCGCCCTGCTCCTGCCGCGATTCTCCGTGGCGGATGTGCTGGGTGAACTACGCCGGACCGACGACCCTTTCACGCTCCTGGCCGGGGTACCGGCGACGTACGGCAAGCTTCTCGACGCCGTGGGGACCCACGGGCTGGAGGCGCCCGCGCTGCGTGGCTGCGTCAGCGGAGGCGCGGCCGCGCCCCCCGCCTTCCAGCGGGCCTTCGAGGAAGCCTGCCGGGTTCCGTTCCTCGATCACTACGGAAGCACCGAGGCGGGGCCCGTCACCATGACGGCACCGGGCACCGCCCGGGCAGCCGGCTCCTGCGGCCGTGTGCTGCCGGGCATGCGGGCGCGTATCGGCGACGGCAGCGGCGCCGAGGTTCAGGGCGAGGGCGAGTTGTGGGTCTCCGGACCCGGTGTCATGGCCGGCTACCACCAGCGTCCCGACGACACCGCCGAGGTCCTGCGCGACGGGTGGTACCGAACCGGTGATCTGGCCCGCATCGGCCCCGGCGGTGAACTCACCCTCACGGGCCGGGTCAGCGAGCTGATCATCCGGGCCGGGGAGAACGTCCACCCCTCCGAGGTGGAGGCGGTGCTGCTGGCGCTGCCGGGAATCAGGGACGCCGCCGTGGCGGGCGTCCCGGACGACGTACTCGGTGAAGTCCCGGCCGCCTACCTGGTTCCGGCGAAGGCCGGTGTCCTCGACAGGAGAGAGATCCTCGCCGGCTGTCGGAAACACCTCTCACCGTTCAAGGTGCCCGTAATCCTCCACGAGGTGGACGCGATCCCGCGTACCGCCTCGGGCAAGGTCAGGCGGTACGCACTCGCCGGCCTGCCCGCGCGCCCTCTGCCGGCCGGGGGCCTCTCGCTGACGGAGGCAGGGAAGGTGGTGGACCTGACGGCCCTTGTGCGGGCCGAGGTCGCCGCCGTACTCGGCTGTGCCGTGGACGAGGTGGAACGGGGCACCGCCTTCCGTGACCTGGGGCTGGACTCGTTGACGTCGACGGTGCTGTGCAACCATCTGTCGGCGGCGACCGGTCTCCCGCTGTCCGAGGCCGCGCCCTTCGACTTCCCCACCACGGACGAGCTCGCCGCACATCTTCGGGCGCGGCTCACCGGCCGGACGACGACCGCCGCGCCCAGCCGTCCGGAAGGCACCGGTACGGACGAGGACCCCGTGGTCATCGTAGGAATGGCGTGCCGCTTCCCCGGCGGCGTGGAAAGCCCCGAGGACCTGTGGCGGCTGGTCGAGGACGGCGTCGACGCCATCACCCCCTTCCCCACCGACCGGGGGTGGGACGTGGACGGGCTCTACGACCCGGATCCCGGACGGGCCGGCCGTACCTACGTACGCGAGGGGGGCTTCCTGTCCGGTGTCGACCGCTTCGACCCGGCCTTCTTCGGGATCTCGCCCCGCGAGGCCCTGGCCATGGACCCGCAGCACCGGTTGCTGCTCGAAGTCGCCTGGGAGGCTTTCGAACACGCGGGGATCGATCCCGGTACGGTGCGCTCCACGCCCACCGGCGTGTACGCCGGACTCATGTACAGCGACTACGCCGGCCGTATCGCCCGCACACCGGAACGTGTGGAGGGCTACCTGGGCATCGGTAACGCGGGCAGCGTCGCCTCCGGCCGTATCGCCTACACCCTGGGCCTGGAAGGCCCGGCGGTCACGGTGGACACGGCGTGCTCGTCGTCGCTGGTGGCCCTGCACCTGGCGGCTCAGGCCCTGCGCAGGGGCGAGTGCTCACTGGCGCTGGCCGGCGGCGTCACGGTGATGTCGGCGCCTCAGTCCTTCGTCGAGTTCAGCAGGCAACGCGCGCTGGCCCCCGACGGCCGCTGCAAGGCGTTCGGGGCGGCGGCGGACGGCACCGGGTGGGCCGAGGGCGCGGGAATGCTGCTGATGACACGGCTGTCGGAGGCCCGGCGGGCGGGTTACCCGGTCCTGGCCGTGGTGCGCGGTTCCGCGGTGAACCAGGACGGTGCGAGCAACGGCCTCACCGCCCCGCACGGACCGGCGCAGCAACGGGTGATCCGCCGGGCTCTGGCCGACGCGCGGCTGGAACCCGCGGAGATCGACGCGGTGGAGGCACACGGCACGGGCACCCGACTCGGTGACGTCATCGAGGCGGAGGCGTTCCTTGAGGCATACGGGCAGGCCGGTGCACGGGAACACCCCCTGTGGCTGGGCTCGGTCAAGTCGAACATCGGGCATACGCAGGCGGCGGCGGGCATGGCAGCTGTGATGAAGACGGTCCAGGCGATCGCGCACGGCGTACTGCCGCGTACGCTCCACGCCGAGGATCCGAACCCCGGCGTGGACTGGTCGTCGGGTGCGGTGTCGTTGTTGTCCCGTTCGGTGCCCTGGCCCCGGACCGGGCGGCCCCGGCGGGCGGGTGTGTCGTCCTTCGGGATCAGCGGAACCAACGCGCATGTGGTGATCGAGCAGGCGCCTGTGGAGGAGCCCGATGACTCGGGCCGCTCGGACGGGCGGTCCCCGGACAGCGGATCCCCGGCCGTCCGGACGGCCGGGGCACCGGTGTCGGCCGTGCCGTTCCCGGTGTCGGCGAAGAGCGTCTCGGGGCTGCGGGCGCAGGCCCGGCGACTCCATGCGCACGTGGGGGAACGCCCCGGAGCGGACCTGCTGGACCTCGGATTCTCGCTGGCCACGACCCGCGCCCAGTTCGAGCACCGCGCGGTGGTGGTGGCCGGTGACCGCGACGAACTGCTCGCCTCGCTCGACGCGGTGGCGGAAGGCCGCTACCGGCCGGGCCTGAGCACGAGCGGTCCCCGCCCGGCGGGCCCGGTGGTCTTCATGTTCACCGGGCAGGGCAGCCAGCGGGCGGGCATGGGACGGGAGCTGTACGAGACCCATCCCGTCTACGCCCGTTCCTTCGACAAGATCTGTGCACTGCTGGACCCGCTTCTGCCGCGGCCACTGCGGGACGTGGTGTTCGCCACCGAGAACGCCGAAGGCGGCCGGGAGGGCACCGAGGGTGCCGAGGCCTCGCGAGCGGGCGGGCTCCTGCACACGACGCGCTTCGCGCAGCCCGCACTCTTCGCTCTGGAGGTCTCGCTGTTCCGGCTGCTGGAGTCCTGGGGCGTACGTCCCGACCTGGTGGCCGGGCACTCGGTCGGCGAACTGGCGGCGGCGCACGTCGCCGGTGTGCTGTCCCTCGCGGACGCCTGCACCCTGGTCGCGGCGCGGGGCCGGCTGATGGACGCGCTGCCCGCCGGCGGCGCGATGGCCTCCGTACAGGCAGACGAGAGCGAGGTCACCGCGTATCTGGCGGGCGGAGCGGACACACCGCGGGAGGTGGACATCGCAGCCGTGAACGGCCGCTCCGTGGTCGTCTCCGGGGACGAGTCCGCGGTGCTGGAGGTCATCGCGCACTGGCGCGAACAGGGACGTGGGGCCACCCTTCTGCGGGTGAGCCACGCGTTCCACTCCGCGCACATGGAACCCATGCTCGAGGCCTTCGGACTGGTCGCGCGGGGGATCGTCTACTCCCCACCGGAACTCCCCCTCGTCAGCGCGGTGGCGGACCGGCCCGCGACCACCGAGGAGATCTGCTCACCCCGGTACTGGGTGGACCATGTCCGCCGGCCGGTCCGTTTCGCCGACACGGTGCGGTACCTGCGGGAGCGGGGGGCCACGCACTTCGTGGAGCTCGGCCCGGACAGTGTGCTCGTGGGCCTGGCACGCGACGCCTTCCCCGGCCCCGGCCCGACGGCCACGGCCACCTCGGGCGGCCGTGCGGACAGCTCCGCGCCCTTGGCCGTCCCGACGCTTCGTGGCCCGCGTCCTGAGGCCGGGGCGCTGCTCGCCACGGTGGCCGCGCTCCACGCGCACGGTGTGCACGTGGACTGGCAGGCGGTCTTCGCCGGGCGTGGCGCACGGCGTGCGGCGCTGCCCACCTACGCGTTCCAGCGTGAGCGGTACTGGATGGACGCCGACCCGCCGGGGCCCGCGGCGGAGCCGGACGCCGCGTCCCACCCGTTCCTGCGAGCGGTGACGTCGACGGCGGACGACGACGGCCTGCTGCTGAGCGGTCGGCTGTCCCTGCGCGACCAGCCCTGGCTCGCCGACCACACGGTGGTGGACACGGTGCTCCTGCCGGCGACGGCCTTCGTCGAGATGGCGATCCGCGCCGGGGTCCGGGTGGGCGCCTCCGTACTGGAGGAACTGACGCTGACCGCGCCGCTTCCGCTCTCCTTCGACGAGGCGGTCGAACTCCAGGTGAAGGTGGCGCGAGCGGACGCGGACGGGCGCCGGGCCGTGGTGTTCCACGCGCGGACGCACGCTCCCGGATACGACGACGGCCCCTGGAACCGCCATGCCTCCGGAGTCCTGGCCCCCGCGGACTCCGGCCTTCCGCAACCGCGGACCTCCGCGGACGCGCCGTCCCCCTGGCCGCCGGCGGGCGCTGTCCCGCTGCCGCTCGGCACCGAGGCGGGTATCGGCCTCTACGAGGGACTCGCGCACAGCGGGCTCCGTTACGGGCCGGCCTTCCAGGGCCTGCGGGCTGCCTGGCGCCTGGGCGAGGACGTCCTCGCCGACATCGAACTCCCGGAGGGGGAACACGGAAACGCCGACCTCTTCACCCTGCATCCGGCCCTGCTGGATTCGGCGCTGCACACCTTGATGCTGGACCAGACCGTCCCGGACGGTGAGGACGGCGACACCGGTAGCGGAACCGGGGCACTGTTGTCGCTCCCGTTCGCCTGGAGCGGCGTGCGGCTGTACGCGTCCGGCGCCCGCACACTGCGGGTGCGGGCGTCCCGGGCGGAGGGGAACAGAGCCCGGCTGGAGCTGGCCGACGGGACCGGAGCCCCCGTCGCCACGGTGGACTCGCTCGTCCTGCGGCCGCTCTCCCGCGCGCAGTTGAGCGGCGTACGCGCGCACAGCGACGCTCTGTTCCTCCTGGACTGGACGCGTCTGCCGGATTCCTCCGTCCCGATGCCGGGGAAGCCGCCTCTGTACGGGCTCCTGGGCGAGCCCGGCCCGTGGCTGGACGACGCACTCCTGCGGGCGGGCATCGGGCCGACGGCCTATCCGGATCCGGCCTCGGTGGCCGCAGACGCACCTGCCGTCGTGATCGCCTGCCCTCCGCTCACCGGGGCCGACCGAACGGACCGCGCGTCGGCCGCACACCGTACGGCCGGCTGGGCGCTGCGGCTCGTACAGGACTGGCTCGCCGAGGAACGGCTCGCCGGCTCACGTCTGGTCGTCCTCACTTCGGGCGTCGTCGCCACCGGAGCCGAGCGGGACGGAAGCATCCGCGACGACGACGCCGCGCTCGTCCACGCACCTGTGTGGGGTCTGCTCCGCTCGGCGCAGACCGAGAACCCGGGCCGCTTCTCGCTGGTCGACGTCGATGACCACCCCGCCTCCGTGGGGGCCTTGATACGGGTCCTGACGAGCCCCGAGCCGCAGACGGCGGTACGCGACGGTGTCGCGTACGTACCGAGACTGGTCCGCGCGCCCCGAGCGGCGACGGAGACGGCCGATGGGGCGTCGCGTCGGCTGCGCCCGGACGGCACCGTCCTGGTCACCGGGGGATCCGGTTCGCTGGGCAGGGAGTTCGCCCGTCACCTCGTGGTCGCGCACGGGGTGCGTCACCTGCTGCTCGTGGGGCGGCGCGGAGCCGATGCGCCCGGCGCCGCCGAACTGTGCGCGGAACTCACAGGACTGGGCGCGGAGGTCACGGTGGCGGCCTGTGACGTCGCCGACCGTACGGCGCTCGCCGCTCTGCTCGCGGGCGTGCCGGAGGCGCACCCACTGACCGGCGTGGTGCACACCGCGGGGGTCCTGGACGACGGTGTGATCCCGGCACTCACACAGGAGCGGCTGGACCGCGTACTGCGGCCGAAGGTGGACGCGGCCCTGGCCCTGCACGAGCTGACCCGGGGCAGCGACCTGGCGGTGTTCGCGCTGTTCTCCTCGGTGGCCGGGGTGTTCGGCTCCGGCGGTCAGGGCAACTACGCGGCGGCGAACTCGTTCCTGGACGCGCTGGCACGGCACCGCAGGGCGCTCGGGTTGCCCGGCACTTCTCTCGCCTGGGGGCCGTGGCAGCAGAGCGGTGGGATGACGGCCGCGCTCCGGGCCGCGGACCTGCGCCGGATGGCCCGTTCCGGTTTCGTCCCGCTGCGGACCGAGGAGGGCCTCTCGCTCTTCGACACCGCCGTCGAAGGACGGGACTCCGTCCTGGTGGCAGCTCGTCTCGACCCGGCGGCAACCGGGGCATCCGGGGCACCTGGGGCGCCGCTCTCCCGGGTACCGGGCCGGGGGCCCGTACGGAGCGTCTCCGCATCGCTCACCGGGCCCGGCACCGACGGCGAGAGCTCCCTTCGCCGTCGGCTGGCCGCCACTTCTCCGGACGAGCGCGGTGCTCTGCTCCTCGCGCAGGTCCGAGCGGAGGCCGCCCTAGCACTCGGCCACGGCTCGGAGGATTCCGCGGTCGAAGCGGACCGCGCGCTGGCGGAACTGGGCCTCGACTCACTGGCCGCGGTCGAGTTGCGCAACCAGCTCGAAGGGCTCACGGGACTCGCCTTGCCGGCCACGCTCCTGTTCGACTACCCGACGCCGCGTGGGGTCGCCGCCCACCTGGCGGAACGCTGGTCCCAGGACGCCCCTGAAGCGCTCGGACCTCTGGCCGCTCCCGGCACCACCGGCCTCGGTGCGGCCGGGACCGCCCCTGGCGGGGCCTCCTCCCGGCGGCAGGGCGGTGCCGCGGAAAGGGCCTCGGCCCCGAAGGGCGCGGACGCCGACTCCTTGTCCGCGCTCTTCCGTACGGCGTGCGCCCGTGGCAAGGCGTGGGACGGGATGGTCCTCCTGACGATCGCGTCACGTTTCCGTGAGGTGTTCGAGGACCCCGAGGCCCTCGGCTCGCCACCTTCGGCCGTCACTCTCGCGACAGGGGGTACCGGGCCCCGCCTGATCTGCTTCCCCGCCCTCAGCGCACTGTCGGGGCCGCACGAATACGCCCGTTTCGGGGTGGCTCTCCAGGGCCGGCGTCCGGTTTCGGTCCTGCCCAACCCCGGGTTCCTGCCACAGGAACCGCTGCCGGCCACGCGGGACGCCTTCGTGGCGGTACAGGCCGCCGGCGTGCGCGCGTATGCGGGCGGCGAGCCGTTCGTCCTGCTGGGGCGCTCGGCAGGCGGATGGGTGACACACGCGGTCGCCGAGGAGCTGGAGCGCACGGGCCTGATGCCGTCCGCCGTCGTACTGATCGACACCTATCCGTGCGAGGACAGCGGCCTCGGCGGCAACCGCGGTGACGGGTCCGCGCTCTCGGCGATGACCGCGGGCATGCTGGACAATTCCGCGCAGTTCGCCTCGGCCGAGACCGACCGGCTCACCGCGATGGCCGGCTACCTTGAGCTCTACGCCCGCTGGAAGCCGGGGAAACTGGCGGCTCCCACCCTCTTCGTCCGGGCGGGAGAGCGCCTGCCGGGCATCGAGGCCGCCGAGACGTGGAGCCTGCCGCACTCCGAGATCACCGTGTCCGGTGACCACTTCACCGTTCTGGAGGATCATTCCAGCACGACCGCCATCGCCGTCCACACCTGGCTCTCCGAACACCTCACAGGGGTGGACACGACCGGAGGCCACTCCCGGCACCAGGACGGGGCAGCCTGACGACGGCCGAGCTCCCGGCAGCCACCGGCCCTTTCGTTACGGCCGCCACTCGGGCGTGTTTCGAAAGTCCCGCCTGCTCGGCGACGCCCACCCTCGTGCCTCGATGTTCTCGCCCCGCACCAGACGGACGCCAGTGGCGGGGCCGCCCTGGTGCTGGACCGGGTGATCGCTCTCCGTGGCCGCCGTCCGGACTGGCGGCCGGGCGGCTGAGAGGAGAGAGCCCCTCACCACTCCCGGACCTGCGGTCCGGGAGTGGTTCCGCCACCGGTGAGAACCCGGTGACGGCAGGCAGTCCGGTCAGCTGGTGAAGAACTCCGTGATGTGCGCGGCCACCTGGTCCGCCCGGGTCTCGTGCATGCGGTGGCCGCCCGGGACCGTGATCAGCCGGCAGTCCGGGATCAGGGAGGCCACGTCGGCCTGGCGGTGCTGTTCCATCGGGCTCTCCGGGCCGCCGGTGATGATCAGCGTCGGGGAGACGATGTCGCCGAGGGCCTCGTCGGCGTCCGGGCCGGGGTCGGCGAGCTGGTCGCGTACGGCGGGCACCGCGTTCTCGTCGTAGTCCACCGGGCCCTCGCCCCGGCCCGCCGGGCCCGGGTCGCCGGGGAACGGGGCCGGGGTCTCCACCAGCACCAGTCGCTCCACCCGGTCGGAGTGCTCCTGGGCCACCAGGCGGGCGACGACCCCGCCCATGCCGTGGCCGACGAGGCCGACCCGGTCCAGCTCCAGTTCGTCGAGGAAACCCACGACGTCCTCGGCCATCAGCTCCAGGGCGTAGTCGTCGGGCCAGTCGCTCTCGCCGTGGCCGCGCAGGTCCAGGGCGAAGACCCGCCACTCCTGGCCCAGCAGGGGGCCGGCCGCCTCCCAGTTCGCGGCCGAACCACCGAGGCCGTGCAGCAGCACGACGGGCGAGCCGAACGCGTCGCCCCAGGTCCGGTACGCGAGGCGCACATCGCCGACATCCACAACAGACTGATCTTCCATGCCCCTGACGCTACAGCCGACGGGCGCCGGACGGCCGCCGGGGCCCCGCGTCGCACGGGGCCCCGGATGCTCCGGTCACCATCCGCAGGGGTCAGTGGACGCCGACCCCGGCCGCGGCCGGCACGACGTGCTCGCCCGGTGCCTGCTCCTCGTCCGCCGTGTCGGCCTTGCGGCCGAAGTGGTTGAAGGCGAGGTTCAGCACGATCGCCACCACGCAGCCGGTGGAGATGCCCGAGTCGAGGACGACCAGCAGGCTCTCCGGGAAGGCGTGGTAGAACTGCGGCGCCGCGATCGGGATCAGGCCGATGCCGAGGGCCGCCGCCACGATCAGCGCGTTCTCGCCCTTCTCCATGGCCGCGGTGGCCAGGGTCTGTATACCGCTGGCCGCGACCGTGCCGAAGAGGACGATGCCCGCGCCGCCGAGCACCGGCAGCGGTACGAGGGCGATGACGGAGGCCGCGACGGGGACCAGACCGAGCACGATGAGAATGCCGCCACCCGCGGCGACGACGAAGCGACTGCGGATCTTCGTCATGGCGACGAGGCCGACGTTCTGGGCGAAGGCGCTGCACATGAACCCGTTGAAGAGCGGGCTGATGGCGCTGCCGAGGGTGTCGGCGCGCAGACCGCCCTCGATGATCTTCTCGTCGGCCGGGCGGCCGACGATCTTGCCGAGGGCCAGCATGTCCGCGGTGGACTCGGTCATGCAGACCAGCATCACGATGCACATGGAGATGATGGCGGCGATCTCGAACTGCGGGGCGCCGAAGGCGAACGGTGTCGGGAAGCCGACCACATCGGCCTCCTTGATGGCGCCGAAGTCGGTGATGCCGGCCGGGATGGCGATCAGGGTGCCGATGACCAGACCGAGCAGGATCGCGATCTGCTGGAGGAAGCCGCGCAGGAGCTTGCGCAGGGCCAGCACGATGACCAGGGTCACGGCGGCCATGGTGATGTTGGTCATCGAACCGTAGTCGTCGGCCGTGGCGTTGCCGCCCTGGGACCAGTTGAAGGCCACCGGGAGGAGCGAGACGCCGATCAAAGTGATCACGGTGCCGGTGACGACGGGTGGGAAGAAGCGCACCAGTTTGCAGAAGTACGGGGCGAGGACGAACCCGAGAAGACTCGCGACGATGATCGCGCCGAATATGACGGCTATCCCGTCGTGTCCCCGGTCCTTGCCTATCGCGATCATCGGGGCGACCCCGGCGAACGAGACGCCGTTGACGAAGGGCAGCCGGGCGCCGACCTTCCAGAAGCCGATGGTCTGGAGCAGGGTGGCGATCCCCGCGGTGAAGAGGCTCGCCCCCATCAGGAAGGCGGTCTCCTTGGCGGTGAGGCCGACGGCGGGCCCCACGATGAGCGGTGGGGCCACCACGCCCGCGTACATGGCGGCCACGTGCTGGAGGCCGCTGGTGAACATCTTCAGTGGGGGGAGGGTCTCGTCGACCGGGTGTTTCCGGTCGTCTCCCGCTTCCGCGGCGTTGTCGGCCGTCGTGTCGGGGGCGGCTGCATCTGCGTCTTTGCGAAACCTGGGCTTGGCGGCCACGGCGGTTCCTCCGGTCGGTTACACGTCGTCGGCGACGTGGGATTCAGGGAGGTGGTGCGTAAGTGGTGCGGCGGTGCGGCTCTCTCAGGTGGTGCAGGTGGTGCAGGTCGTGCGGAGGGGGGGTGCGGATGGGCGCGCACGGGGGTGTGTGCGGGCAGCGTTCATCACCGGTCCGGCGGGCGCGCACCATGCGCGCGTCCGCCGGACCGGCTGCCGTGGACCCCGCTCGGGTCCACGGCGGCCGGTCTCGGGCCGTCCCCCTCGACCGGCCGGTCGGGGTTACCGCGCGGAGCCGGGCTCCGCGGGGCTGCCGCGCGGAGTCGGACTCCGGCGGGGTACCGCTCGGAGTCAGGCTCCGGCGGCGATCTGCGCGAGGCGGCGGGCCTCGTCGCGGGTGACACGGGCGATGGCGTCCTCGTCCACCGTGGTGAGGTGGTTGCCCTCGACGACGGGCTTGCCGTCGACGAGGGACAGGGTCACCGGGGCGGCCGCGCCGAAGATGAGGGCGGTCACCGGGTCGGCGATCGAGGAGTGGGCCAGGGTGTCCAGCTTCCACAGGACGAGGTCGGCGAGCTTGCCGGCCTCCAGGGAGCCGATCTGGTCGGCGCGGCCCAGCACTTGGGCCCCGCCGAAGGTCCCGAGGCGCAGGGCCTGACGGGCGTTCAGGGCGGCCTCGCGGTGGGCGCCGAGGCGGTTGATGAGCAGGGCGTTGCGCAGCTCGGTGTGGAGTTCGCCGGACTCGTTGGAGGCGGTGCCGTCCACGCCGAGGCCGACGGGGACGCCGGCGGCGAGCATGTCGGGGACCCGGGCGATGCCCGCGGCGAGGCGCGCGTTGGAGGACGGGCAGTGGGCGACGCCGGTTCCCGTACGGGCGAAGGCGGCGATGTCCGAGTCGTTCATGTGGACGCAGTGGGCCATCCACACGTCGTCGCCGAGCCAGCCGGTCGACTCGAAGTACTCGGTCGGGCCCATCCCGAACAGCTCCTTGCAGAACTGCTCCTCCTCGACGGTCTCGGAACCGTGGGTGTGCAGCCGTACACCCTTGCGGCGGGCCAACTCAGCACCCTGACGCATCAGTTCGGTGGACACGGAGAACGGCGAGCAGGGCGCGACGGCGACCTGGGTCATGGCGTCGAAGGAGGCGTCGTGGTGGGCGTCGATCGTCGCCTCGGTGGCGGTGAGCGCGCCTTCGAGGGTCTCGACGGCGAAGTCCGGGGGCAGGCCGCCGTCCTTCTCGCTGCGGTCCATGGAGCCCCGGGCGAGGGTGAACCGTACGCCCGTCTCACGGGCTGCGCCGATGATCGCGCCGGAGAGGTCGCCGGAACCCTTCGGGAAGACGTAGTGGTGGTCCATGGCGGTGGTGACGCCGCCGCGGGCCATCATGGCGAGCGAGCCCTGTGCGGCGGCACGGGCCATCGGCTCGTCGATGCGCGCCCAGGTCGGGTAGAGGGCGACCAGCCAGTTGAAGAGGTTGTGGTCCGTGGCCAGGCCCCGGGTGATCCACTGGTAGAAGTGGTGGTGCGTGTTGACCAGGCCGGGCGTCGCGAGGTGTCCGGTGCCGTCGATCCGCCGGACGACTCCGGCGAGGCCCTCCGGAGCCTTGCCGGCGCCGATGGACTCGATGCGGTTGCCCGCCACGACGATGTACCCGGACGCGTACTCCGTGTCGTGGGCGTCGACGGTGGCGATCGAACAGTTTTCGATGATGATGCGCTGAGGGTCTGCCGAAGCTGCCATGGCGCTTCCTTCTTCTCTCTGTGGCGATGTGGGCACGGCAGGACCCTAGGAGGATTTGAGTGCCACAGCGGTGCGGCTGTGGGTGCCGAGATGATGGAAGAACAGGTTGAGCACGACCGCGACCAGTGCTCCCGCGCTGATCCCGGAGCCGAGGACGGTCTGCGCCCAGGCCGGGAATCCGGCGTAGAAGGTGGGCGCGGCGAGCGGGATGATGCCGGCGCCGAGCGCGACGGCGACCAGGATGATGTTGGAGCTGTCGTCCAGGCCCGCCTCGGAGAGCGTACGGATGCCGCTGACCGCGATGGAGCCGAAGAGGACGATGCCGGCGCCGCCGAGGACGGGCATCGGGACGAGCGAGACGACCGCGCCGAGGACCGGGAAGGCGCCGAGGACCAGGAGCGCCCCGCCGGCGGCCGCGACGACGTACCGGCTGCGTACGCGGGTCAGGGAGACGACGCCGACGTTCTGGGCGAAGGCGCTGGTGGGAAAGGAACCGAAGACCGGGCCGAGGAGGGTGGCGATGCCGTCCGTACGCAGGCCCCGGGTGATCGTGCGGCCGTCGGTGCGGCGGTCGCAGATCTCGCCGAGGGCGAGCATCCCGGCGGAGGACTCCGTCATCAGGACGAGCATGACGATGCAGAGCGACAGGATCGCGGCGGGCTGGAACTCCGGCGCGCCGAAGGCGAAGGGGGTCGGCAGGGCGGCGAGCGGTGCGGACTTCAGCGCGGAGAAGTCGGCGAGTCCGAACGGGATCGCGGCCAGCGTGCCGACGAACATGCCCATGAGCAGGGCCACTTGCTTGAGGAAACCACGGCCGAAGCGCTGGATGAGCAGGATGACGACGAGGGTGAAGGCGGCCAGCGCCAGGTACTTCATGGCTCCGAAGTCGGCGGCGGTGGCGTCGCCGCCCTGCGCCCAGGCGACCGGGACCGGCATCAGGGTGACGCCGATGAGGGTGATGACCACGCCGGTGACGAGCGGCGGGAAGAAGCGCAGCAGCCTGCCGAAGAAGGGGCCGACGGCCAGGCAGAAGACTCCGGCGACGAGCACCGCCCCGTAGATCGCGGGGAGTTGGTGGCCGGGTGCGCTGGTCTCGGCGATGGCGAGCATCGGCGCGATCCCGGCGGAGGAGGCGGCGTTGACGAAGGGCAGCCGGTTGCCGGCGAAACGGCCGAGACCGACGGTCTGCAGGATGGTGGCGAGCCCGGCTATCAGAAGGCTCGCCGCGATAAGCCGGGTCATCCCGGCGGTGTCCAGGCCGACGGCCTGGCCGATGATCAGCGGAGGGGTGACGACGCCCGCGTACATGGCGGCGATGTGCTGGAGCGCGGCGGGGACCAGCCGCGCGGGAGGGAGCTTCTCGTCGACCGGGTGAACTGCCTTGTCGACAGCGGTGGTCGGTGAGGTTTTGTCTGGGCCTTCTGCCGGCCTCGTTGCAGGCTGTGCCATGGGATTTCCCTCCGGGATGACCGGCCGCCGTCCAGCTGTGGACGGACGGCGGCCGGTTCAGTGCCGCGTCAGAGGTTGGTCATGTCGACCGGGATCTTCGGCTCTACGCCGTCCCGGAGCACGGTGGCCTCGATCAGACCGTAGGGACGGTCGGCCGCAAAGTAGACCTCATTGTCGTTCTTGAGGCCGAACGGTTCGAGGTCCACCAGGAAGTGGTGGTTGTTCGGCAGCGAGAAGCGGATCTCGTCGATCTCGCTGCGGCTGTTGATGATGCGCGAACCCATCTGGTACAGGGTCTGCTGGAGCGAGAGGGAGTACGTCTCGGCGAAGGCGTGGAGCATGTGCTTGCGCGCCTGCTCGTAGGACTTCTCCCAGTTCGGCATCCGCTGCTCGTCGCTGGTCCAGTTGTAGCGCCAGCGCGCGGAGACGTCCGTCGCGAGGATGCGGTCGTACGCCTCCTTCAGCGTCGTGTACCGGTCCTTGACGTAGCCCCAGAACTCGGAGTTGGTCGAGTTCATCACCGTCAGGTCCTTGAGGCCCGAGATGACCTCCCAGTTCTCGCCGTCGTAGGTGATCTGGGAGACGCGGGTCTCCTGGCCCTTGCGGACGAAGGAGTGCTTGACCTCGTCGGCGCCGATGAAGCGGGAGTTGCCGTCGGAGGTCGCGATGCGCTCCCAGCTGTACTCCTCGATCCGGATCCGGGCGCGGTGGATCGGTTCCTGGGAGGAGACGAAGTGCCGGGCGAGGTGGATGCCGAACTGCTCGGCGGAGTCGATCCCGTACTCCTTGGCGAACGCGAACACCGTGTTCTTGGTGGTGTCGGTCGGCAGGACGTTGGCGTTGGAGCCGGAGTAGTGGACGTCGTCCATGTCGCCGGAGAGGGCGACCGAGACGTTCAGGTCCTTGATGTGGTGGGTGTCGCCGTCCCGCACGATCTTGACGACGCGGTTCTCTGCTTTGCCGTACTGGTTCTGGCCGAGAATCGTGGGCATGTCGGTGCTAGCTCCCTCGGTAAACGGAGTAGCCGAACGGGTTGAGCAGCAGCGGTACGTGATAGTGCTCGCCCGGGGCGACCGCGAACGCGATGGTCACCTCCGGGAAGAACGGGCCGCTGTCCCTTACGCGGGGGGCGTCCTGCTGCGCCTCGGCTTGCTTCTTCGAAAAGTACGTCTCGGTGTCGAAGTCGAGACGCACGTGGGTCGTTCCCTCCGGCAGTGCCGGGAGGTCCTTGCAACGCCCGTCCGCATCGGTCGCGGACGCTCCGAGCGTCACGTACGGCGCGTCGCTTCCGCTGCGGGCGGCGAGCGAGACGGCGACGGACGCGGCGGGGCGGCCGATGCTGGTGTCCAGGATGTGGGTGGACACCGATGCGGTCGTGTCGGTACTCAAGACCGTCACTCTCCTAGATCTCAAGAGTCCTGTGCGGGAGCGCCCTCTGCGAGGGTCTCCGTCACGAGGCGGGTCAGCCGGATGCGGTTGATCTTGCCCAGTTCGGTGCGCACGATCTCCTGCTCCTGCTCGGGCGAGTTCCCGATCCGGGACTTCACCGCGTCGCGCATCTGCTCACCGGTGGCGCCGGTGGCACAGATCAGGAAGACATGTCCGAACCTCTCCTGGTAGGCCAGGTTCAGTTCGAGCATCTCGGTCTTGAGCTCCTCGGAGGCGCCGGCCATCCCCCTCTGTTCGCGGGAGGAGGTCGGGTCGCCGGGCTTCGGCCGGCCGATCGGCGGGTGGCCCGCCATCGCTTCGGCCAGGTCCTCCGCGGTGAGGTCCGCCATGGCGGCGTCGCTCGCGGAGAGCAGGGCTTCTTCGGTGGCGTACGGGCGCCCGGCGAGGATGGTGTTTCCCCAGGTCGCACTGGCACACACCTCGTGCAGTGCGGGAGTGGCCTCGCCGTCCGCCAGGGTGTTGAACCGGGTGAGGCCCGGTGTGGAGCTCGAAGTCACGGGAGCCTCCGTGGCTGTTTTTCGCTGTGCGTTGTTCGGGCTGCGGATAGCTAACGCCCTCCGCAACACGACGTCAACACTTTGTTGAAATCTCGCGAACGAAGAAAGCCGCCGTCCCGGCATGCGGACGGCGGCTTTCCTGTGTGTTCGGTGTGTTCGGCCAACTACTCACCCTTGGCCGCATGTTCCCTGTTGAGGTAGTTGTACACGGTGAACCTGGAGACGCCCAGGGCGCCGGCCACCGTCTCCACCCCGTGCCGCACGGAGAAGGCACCGCGTGCCTCCAGCGTGCGGACGACGCTCTGTTTGGCCTTGCGGTCCAGGTCGGCGAGCGGCATCCCGTGCCGTCGCTCCATCGCGGCGAGGATGTGGTCGAGCGAGTCGGAGAGCTGCGGCAGGCGTACGGCTATGACGTCCTGGCCCTCCCAGGCGAGCACGACGTCGTCCTGCTGGGCCTGGTCCGGGCCCAGCAGTTCCGCGCCCATCGCGTCGACGAGCGGCTTGACCGCGGAGACCAGCGGGTGGTCGAGCGTTGCCGAAGGGTTATCGGACGCGGTGGAGGGGTCGGCTGCGGCCGGGGGGTGATCGACGGATTCGGTCATCACGCGTCCCCCTCGATCACGTTCACCTGGAGCGAGACCCGGGTGGCGCCCGAGGCCAGGGCCCGCCGCAGCAAGGAGTCCACGGCGGTGAGCACCTCGTCCGCGCCCCCTTCCGCGGTGTTGCCGAAGGGGCCGACGTCCACGGCGTCGAGCCCGGCGCCCTGGATCACCTCGCGGGCGACCACCGCGTGGGCGGGCGCCTCGTCGAGATCGAACGGCTCGGTGGTGAATTCCACCCTCAAGCGCACTGTGCCTCCATGATGTCCTCGCCCCGGGTGCGGGCTCCCGCGGCTCGGCCACGACTGTAGCCGCTGGACGGGGCCCCGCTCCGGTGCGCGCGGGGCCCCGACCGCGGTGGTCACGGAAGCGGCAGGACGCAGACCGCGACCGGAGCCGGGAAGGGGCCGCCCGCACCGGTCAGGGAGCCGTCGGGGCCGACCCCGAACACGGTGACGGTCGAGGAGCGCTGGTTCGCGGCGAAGAGCAGGGAGCTATCGGGGGACAGAGCCAGCTGTCGGGGCCAGTCGCCGCCTACGGGCACGGTGTCGAGCAGCCGCAGGACCGCCCCGTCGCTCTCCACGGCGTAACGGGTGAGGCTGTTGTGGCCCCGGTTGGCGAGGTAGACGTATGCCCCGTCCCCCGTGACCACCGGCTGGGCGGGGTAGCTGGTGCCGGTTCCCGTACCGGTGGACTGCGCGGACCCCGGGGTGAGAACGCCGGTGGCGGGATCGTACCCGCAGACGACCATGGTGTTGTCCAGCTCGCAGGCCAGGTACGCGAAGCGCCCGCCGGGATGGAAGGCCAGGTGGCGGGGGCCGGAGCCAGGAGCCAGAGCGGCCCTGGAGACCTCGGTGAGCGTCCCTGCCGACTCGTCGAGCGCGTACGTGTACACGGTGTCGGTGCCCAGGTCGACGGCGAGGACGTGACCGCCGTCGGGCGAGGTGACGATCTGGTGGGCGTGCGGTCCGCCCTGGCCGGGTCCCGGCGGCGGCGAGCTGTGGGTGACCAGGTCCGTCCACTCCCCCAGGGAGCCGTCCCCCGCGATCGGGTGGACGGCGACGCTGCCGGAGGTGTAGTTGGCGCTCAGCAGCCAGCGTCCGGACGGGTGGACGGAGAGGTGGGTGGGGCCGGAGCCGCCGGTGGGACGGCTGCCGAGCACCTCGTACGTCCCGTCCGGCGCGATCGCCACGGCGGTGACCGCGCCCGCGCCCTGCTCGGCGACCGCGTAGACGGTGGCGCCGGAGGGGTGCGGGGCCAGGTAGGAGGGGTTCTCGACGCCGGTGATCACCGGACCGGAAGTGATCGCGCCGGTGCGGGTGTCGTACGCGGCGGTGCCGATGCCGGCGCCGCCTCCCGCCTCGGAGGTGTACGTGCCGAGGAGCAGCGGGCGGGTGGCGCGCGGGCCGGCGGGCGGCGCGGACAAGGGGGCCGGGCCGGCCCCGGCTCGGGCCCGCGCGGCGTGGGCGGAGGCGGCGTGGGCGGGGCCGACGGCGGCCAGGGCGGCTCCGGCCAGCAGGCCGCCCAGGACGCCTCGGCGGCCGGGGAGGCCGGGGGCGGGCGCGGAGGCGGAGGCCGATGGGGATGCGGAACGGTCACCGTGCGCGGAACGGTCGGGGCCGGAGCCCGAGTGGGGGGCTGGGTTCATGCGAGGCACCTCGTGTGGGGGTTCGGCTGCTTCGGATGCGTCCGCCACCCTGGCCCAGCCGCCCGCCGTTCGACAAGAGGCGCAACCGCAGTTGCGCGCTGTGCAACGCGACCGTGGGTCGGCGGTCAGTCGCCCGCCTGGATGTCCCCCCTGGTCGAGGAGGTGATGGCGTCGCCGTGCGCGAAGTCCCCTGGAGGGATGCCCGGATGGTGCCCCTCCCGGTCGGGAGCGACCTCGGCCGCCGGGCCGAGCGCGAGCCGGGAGACGATCCGGTAGCGGTCGCCCCGGTAGAGCGAGTGGGCGAAGCGGCGGGCCCGCATACAGAGCACCACCCGGCGTCCCGCGTTGGGAACATCCGCAGGAAGCCGCAGGTAGGAGCTATGAACCCGGATCGACCAGTTCCCGCAGCCCGAACACGCCGAACCGGTCGTTGTGCTGCGGGCCTCGACTCGTATCGTCTCGTTGCTCACGTCCACCGACACCACCGACACGTCCGCGATCCACGGGAACGGCAACTCCTCCAGCCGGAGGACCACTTCTTCCACGATCCCGAACTGTCAGGTACCCGAGGTCACCACGGATCATTTTTAGGCGACTTCCAGGAGTCCAACACGACCACGAACCGTGACTCAGCGTGCGCAGGTCACGGAACTTGAGCCAGAACCCCAGATATTTGACGGCACGGTGCCCGCGCCGGGTGGACGAATGCCATGATCACTTAGCGGCTTCGCACCCCGCACCTCGGCATGCCACCCGGCGGTGCCGGGCCGTAGCGCGACAGCGTGACCAACGGAAGGAACCCGGCATGCGCAGACTCGTCCACTACATCGCCACCACCCTCGATGGCTTCATCGCGGGCCCGGGCGGCGGGGACCCCACCGGTCCCAACGGCTTCTGGCCCATACCGGAGGACTACATACAGCACCTCGTGGCCGAGTACCCGGAGACGCTGCCCGTCCAGGCCCGGCAGGCTTTGTCCGTCACGGCGGAGGGCACGCACTTCGACACCGTGCTGGAGGGGCGGCGCAGCTACGAGATCGGTCTTGCGGCCGGCATCACCGACGCCTACCCCCACCTGCGTCACCTGGTGTTCTCCCGGACCCTGACCGAGAGCCCGGACCCGGCCGTCGAATTGGTCGCCGACGACCCGGTGGCGACCGTGCGCGAACTCAAGCAGCAGGACGGCAAGGACATCTGGCTCCTGGGCGGCGCCGAACTCGCGGGCTCCCTGTACGCCGAGATCGACACGCTGATCCTCAAACTCGGCCCGCTGACCATCGGCGACGGCATCCCGCTGTTCTCCCGCAAGGCTGCCTTCGACCCGCGCACCTGGACACTCGCAGACCACACCGCCTTCAAGAGCGGCGCGGTGTTCCTCACGTACACGCGCGTCGGCAGCTGAACGCTCTGGACGAGCGGCGCTTGTGGAGGCCGGGCGCGGGCGCGCTCAGAGGGTCACGCTAGCCGTGCCGCGGCGCCAAGGCCGTGGACGGCTGCAACAGAGGCGAGCCAGCGCGGGGGCGCCCGCGCTGGCTCGCGGGGACACGACCTTCGGCTCTGGGCGTGATCAGGACCTTTCCCGGAGAACATCGCGATGCTGCCCTGCCAAGCACCCCAGCGCTGTCGAAGCTCGTGAACATCACCCGACCGTGGATCTGGGTGCCTCCCAAACCCGTGAACAACTGACGGCACTACTGGCGAATAAAGCCAGTCCGCCGGTACGTCATGGCGACTCCGGGCGCGAAGGAGCTGGTGGCCCAGTCCACCGAAAAGGTCCGCATCCTGCTGACGCGCGACAACCTCCGGCAGTGGACCGGCGGACCGCAGCAGTACCGCGTGGACGTCCACGTGGTCTGTGGTGGAAGTCGTCACCGTTCGGTTGCGGTGGCCGAGGAAATCGCCGTTCACCGTCGGGCCGCCGGGATCGGGGGCGAGGTCGAGCACCGGCACATCGAGAGGCCGATCCTGCAGAAGTGACGCGTCCGGGACCGCCTGAACCGGCCCCGGACGCGCACACCAGGACCACACCGAGCAGGCCCCGCCCACCGGTGTTCGGGACGCACGGGGCGGCCTATCTGCCCGAGCGGCCGATGTCGATCAACTTCAACCAGTGGCTGATCGACCTCCAGGGGCAGCCGAGCACCACGCCCCGCGCCTACGACCAGCAGGTGGACTACGTCCTGCACGTGAAGGACCAGGTGCTGACCCCGGCGCAGGTCAACGCGATGGTCGGGACGTACCGCGGGGCGGGGACGAGCTTCGAGGACACGGTCCCGGCCGGATAGCGGGGCGGGGGTCCGTACGGCGTGAGAGCCGGGCGGGGCGGGGGTCGAGTGCGGCCCCCGCCCCGCTTTCGCATGCCCGGAGGCACCCGCGCCACCGATTCCGTACGCCGCCGGCCAGGGCGAATTTTCCGGCACCCCCTTGACAGCCCCACCACCCTCCGGGCAATCTTCCGTTAAGCAGAAACTAACTTCCGCAATACGGAAGGAGCGCCGACATCCTCATGGGATACCCGGACCAGCGCTTCGATGTGAACCTTTCGATCCTCTTCACGGAACTCCCGCTCCTGGAGCGACCCGCGGCAGCCGCCGCGGCGGGCTTCACGGCGGTCGAGCTGTGGTGGCCCTGGATCGAGACCCCCACCCCTCCGCAGGCGGAGCTCGACGCCCTCAAGAAGGCGCTCGACGACGCCGGCACCCAGCTGGTGGGGCTGAACTTCTACGCCGGACAGCTGCCCGGCCCCGACCGCGGCGCGCTCTCCGTGCCCGGCACGGAGTCGGACCGCTTCCGGGCCAACATCGAGGTGGCGGCCGACTTCGCCGCCTCGGTCGGCTGCACGGCGCTCAACGCGCTGTACGGCAACCGCGTCGAGGGCGCGGACCCGGCGGTGCAGGACGCGCTCGCCCTGGAGAACCTGGTGCTGGCCGCCCGCGCGGCGGACCGGATCGGGGCGATCCTCCTCGTCGAGACCCTCAACAAGCCGGAGTCGCCGCTCTATCCGCTGGTCAGCGCACCGGCCGCGATCGAGGTCGTCGACAAGGTGAACGCGGCGACAGGTCTCGGGAACGCCAAGTTCCTGCTGGACCTCTACCACCTCTCGATGAACGGCGAGGAGCTGAGTCAGGTCATCAAGGCGTACGCCGCGAAGACCGGCCACGTCCAGATCGCCGACAACCCGGGCCGCGGCGCGCCGGGCACCGGCTCGCTCCCACTGGAGCAGCTCCTCGACGAGCTCAAGGACGCCGGCTACACGGGCTGGGTCGGCCTGGAGTACAAGCCGGGCGACCGGCCGAGCGCGGAGTCCTTCGACTGGCTCCCGGCGTCGGCCCGAGCGGCCCGCTGACCGGCTGCGGACGGGCCGGGCCGACCCCCGGTCGAGCCCAACCCCCTTACGTACAAACGTTTTTCAGGAAGGCACCCTCATGAGCAACAACCTCCCCAAGGTTGCGTGGATCGGCCTCGGCATCATGGGCTCCCCCATGTCCGAGAACCTGGTCAAGGCCGGTTACGACGTCACCGGTTACACCCTGGAGCAGGACAAGGTCGACCGCCTGGTCGCGGCCGGCGGCAACGGCGCCTCCTCGATCGCGGACGCGGTCGGGGACGCGGACGTCGTCATCACGATGGTGCCCGCCTCCCCGCAGGTCGAGGCCATCGCCTACGGCCCCGACGGCATCCTGGAGAACGCCAAGCGCGGCGCCCTGTTGGTGGACATGTCCTCCATCACCCCGCAGACCTCCGTGGACCTCGCCAAGAACGCGGCCGAGAAGGGCATCCGGGTCCTGGACGCGCCGGTCTCCGGCGGCGAGGCCGGCGCCATCGAGGCGGTCCTGTCCATCATGGTCGGCGGCGAGCAGGCGGACTTCGACGCCGCGAAGCCGCTGCTGGAGGCGCTCGGCAAGACCATCGTGCTCTGCGGCCCGCACGGCTCCGGCCAGACGGTGAAGGCGGCCAACCAGCTGATCGTCGCGGTCAACATCCAGGCCTGCGCAGAGGCCGTGGTCTTCCTGGAGAAGTCCGGCGTCGACCTCGCCGCCGCGCTGGACGTCCTCAACGGCGGTCTGGCCGGCTCGACCGTGCTGACCCGCAAGAAGGACAACTTTCTGAAGCGGGACTTCGCCCCCGGCTTCCGGATCGACCTGCACCACAAGGACATGGGCATCGTCACGGACGCCGCCCGCAACGTCGGCGCGGCCCTGCCCGTCGGCGGCGTGGTCGCCCAGCTGGTCGCCTCGCTGCGCGCCCAGGGCGACGGCGGCCTGGACCACTCGGCGCTGCTGCGCTCGGTCGAGCGGCTGTCCGGCTCCCAGGTCTGACCCCTCCGGCTCCGCAAAGGTCTGACCCCTCCGGCTCCGCGAGGAGCCCCTGGCCTCGTACGGGGCCACGGCCCGCACAACGGGCCCCCTGATCTCCGGGCCGCGGTGGCGCTGACACCTGTCCTGTCGCGCCCAGGCGCTGCCGCGGCCCGGAACCACACACTTCGTTTTCAACAAACTGTTGACGTTGTCTCGCGGCGAATCTACGCTCCTCAAGCCGTCAGCAGCTCGTACGAAAGGTCATCCCGCCACATGGCTAAGCGTGTGCTCACGACCGAGTCAGGCGCCCCGGTCGCCGACAACCAGAACTCCGCCACCGCCGGTGTCGGTGGACCGATCCTCCTCCAGGACCAGCACCTCCTGGAGAAGCTCGCCCGCTTCAACCGTGAGCGCATCCCGGAGCGCGTGGTGCACGCCCGCGGTTCCGGCGCGTACGGCTACTTCGAGGTCACCGACGACGTCACGGGCTTCACCCGCGCCGACTTCCTCTCCGAGGTGGGCAAGCGCACCGAGACGTTCATCCGCTTCTCGACCGTCGCCGACTCGCTCGGCGGCGCGGACGCGGTCCGCGACCCGCGCGGCTTCGCCCTGAAGTTCTATACGGACGAGGGCAATTACGACCTGGTCGGGAACAACACCCCGGTGTTCTTCATCAAGGACCCCATCAAGTTCCCCGACTTCATCCACTCGCAGAAGCGCGACCCGTTCACGGGCAAGCAGGAGCCGGACAACGTCTGGGACTTCTGGGCGCACGCCCCCGAGGCGACGCACCAGGTCACCTGGCTGATGGGCGACCGCGGCATCCCCGCCTCGTACCGTCACATGAACGGCTACGGCTCGCACACCTACCAGTGGACGAACGCCGCGGGCGAGGCCTTCTTCGTCAAGTACCACTTCAAGACGAACCAGGGCGTGCGGTCCCTCTCCGCCGACCAGGCCTCCGAGCTCGTCGGCAAGGACGCCAACTCCCACCAGACGGACCTGCTCCAGGCCATCGAGCGCGGCGTCAACCCCTCCTGGACGCTGCACGTCCAGGTGATGCCGGCCGCCGACGCCGCCGACTACCGGTTCAACCCGTTCGACCTCACCAAGGTGTGGCCGCACAGCGACTACCCGCTCCAGCGGGTCGGCCGCCTGGTCCTGGACCGCAACCCGGACAACGTCTTCGCCGAGGTCGAGCAGGCAGCGTTCTCCCCGAACAACTTCGTGCCCGGCATCGGCCCGTCGCCGGACAAGATGCTCCAGGGCCGGCTGTTCGCCTACGCGGACGCGCACCGCTACCGCCTGGGCGTCAACCACACCCACCTGCCGGTGAACGCGCCGCGCACCGCCGTCGTCGACAACTACGGCCGCGACGGCGTCCACGCGACCCGCAACGGCTCGCGCCACGACAAGAACTACGAGCCAAACTCGTACGCCGGTCCGGCACAGACCGACGCGGCGCTCGCCGCCCCGCTGGCGATCCACGGCTGGACGGGCACGCACGAGGCGCCCGCGCACACCAAGGACGACGACTTCTTCCAGGCGGGCGAACTCTTCCGGCTCATGTCGGAGGACGAGAAGGGCCGCCTGGTCGCGAACATCGCCGGAGGCCTCTCGCAGGTCACCCGTGACGACGTGATCGAGAAGAACCTCGCCCACTTCCACGCCGCCGACGCCGACTACGGCAAGCGCGTCGAGGAGGCCGTCCGCGCCCTGCGCGAGGACTGAGCTTCCCCTTCTCCAGGCCCCTGCCCGTACCGCGCACCCGGATGAGGGGTGCCGCGCGGCACGGGCAGGACGACGAGGCCGCGGCGGTCGAGCGATGCCAGTGCGGTGGTGAAGGACCCGGGGACCGTCTCCTGACCTGAAGGAGACGCCCTCCCCCGGGCCGATCGCCGCCGCCGCGGTCCCTGTCACCCGGCGACACCTCTGTCGCTCCCTGAACGAGGGCGCGGAGTACGGATACGGTCCCGTACTCCGCGCCCTTTCGCGTGGCCGGGCACGGCGTCCGCCCACCCGGCACCTTCCCAGCCCGTCCGGCGCTTGAGGACGGAACCGTAGCTCCGGAGCAGGCCGCTCCCTGCGCGAGGGACACCCCCTTGAACCCTGCCTGCGGAGTTCGGCCCCTCCCCCGCGAGGCATCCGTCCTCAAACGCCGGACGGGGCTGGAGCGGCGCGGGCACAGGCTGGGGTGGGACGCATCCAGCCCGTCCGGCGATTGAGGACATCTTCGGCGGGCGGAAGGGACCCGCCCGAACCGCGACAGGCCCCCGCCCCGGGGAGGAATCCGGGGCGGGGGCCTGTCGGCTGTGTCAGGTGGGTCAGGACGCCGTCAGGGGGCGGATCGCGGTGGGCGCGTGGGACGCGTCCGTCGCAATGTCCTCGAACTCGTTGACCGACGCGATGTCACTGCCGCTCATCGCGATGTTCGTGACCCGCTCCAGGATCGCCTCCACGACCACCGGCACCCGGAACTCCGCGGCGAGCTTCTTCGCCTCCTCGAAGGCCGGCAGCAGCTGGTCCGGCTCGGTGACCCGGATCGCCTTGCAGCCGAGTCCCTCGACGACCTTGACGTGGTCCACGCCGTAGACGCCCAGCTCCGGGGAGTTGAGGTTCTCGAACTCCAGGTTGACCTGGAAGTCGATGTCGAAGTTGCGCTGCGCCTGGCGGATGAGCCCCAGGTAGGAGTTGTTCACCAGGACGTGGACGTACGGGATGCGGTGCTGCGCGCCGACGGCCAGCTCCTCCAGCATGAACTGGAAGTCGTAGTCGCCGGAGAGCGCGACGACCGTGCCCTCCGGGTCCGCGGTGGCGACGCCCAGTGCGGCCGGGATCGTCCAGCCGAGGGGCCCCGCCTGGCCGCAGTTGATCCAGTGACGCGGCTTGTAGACGTGCAGCATCTGCGCGCCGGCGATCTGGGAGAGCCCGATCGTGGTGACGTAACGGGTCTCGGGGCCGAACGCCCGGTTCATCTCCTCGTACACGCGCTGCGGCTTGAGCGGCACGTTGTCGAAGTGGGTCCGGCGCTGGAGGGTCGCCCTGCGCTCCTGCGTGGACGCGGCCCACGCCGAGCGGTCCTTCAGCTCGCCCGCGGCCTTCAGCTCGCGCGCCACCTCGACGAAGAGCGTCAGCGCGGCCTTGGCGTCGGAGGCGATGCCGAGGTCCGGGGCGAAGATCTTGCCGAGCTGGGTGGGCTCGATGTCGACGTGGACGAAGGTGCGGCCCTGGGTGTAGACGTCCAGCTTGCCGGTGTGGCGGTTGGCCCAGCGGTTGCCGATGCCGAGGACGAAGTCGGACTCCAGGAAGTTCGCGTTGCCGTAGCGGTGCGAGGTCTGGAGGCCCACCATGCCGGCGTTCAGCTCATGGTCGTCGGGGAGGATGCCCCAGCCCATCAGCGTCGGGATGACCGGGACGCCGGTCAGCTCGGCGAACTCCACCAGGAGTTCGGAGGCGTCGGCGTTGATGATGCCGCCGCCCGCGACGAGCACCGGGCGCTCCGAGGCGTTCAGCATCTGGATCGCCCGCTCGATCTGCTTGCGGGAGGCCGCGGGCTTGTGGACCGGGAGGGGTTCGTACAGCTCGGGGTCGAACTCGATCTCGGTGAGCTGGACGTCGATCGGCAGGTCGATGAGGACCGGGCCGGGCCGGCCGGTGCGCATCAGGTGGAAGGCCTGCTGGAAGACGCCGGGGACCTGCGCGGCCTCCAGGACGGTCGTCGCCGCCTTGGTGACCGGCTTGGCGATCGACGCGATGTCGACGGCCTGGAAGTCCTCCTTGTGCAGCACGGCGGTCGGGGCCTGGCCGGTGATGCAGAGGATCGGGATGGAGTCGGCGATGGCGGAGTACAGACCGGTGATCATGTCGGTGCCCGCCGGGCCCGACGTGCCGATGCAGACGCCGATGTTGCCGGCCTTGGCCCGGGTGTAGCCCTCGGCCATGTGGGAGGCGCCCTCGACGTGCCGGGCCAGTGTGTGCTGCACCCCGCCGGAGGCCTTGAGGGCCGCGTAGAAGGGGTTGATCGCCGCACCCGGCACACCGAACGCGTTGCTGACGCCTTCGCGCTTGAGGATCTCAACTGCCGCTCGGGCAGCGGTCATACGAGGCATTGAGTGCTCCTGCTCGGGATTGGTGGAGTCGGGCTCTGTCGCGCCACCTGAGAGCACCAATTCCGCATTACGGAAATTCAGTTCTGCTATACGGAAGCAATCTAAAACGTGGGGCGACCCCCGTCAAGGGCGCGGACGGCCGCCCGCCCTCATGAAGTCCGCCAACCCCCTCCCCAGGGCCTCGCTCCTGGTGGACGATGGCGTGACGAGGGAGGCACGGAGCGCAGTCGGCCGCGCCGTCCGTGCCGGAGGGAGACGATCGTGGAGTTCGTGCCGGTACGGTGCCCTGTCTGCGGCCGGGACCACGCCTACAGCACACCGGCCTACCCCTGCCCGTGCGGGACGCCCACCGCACCGCAGCTACTACGTGAGGCCCCGGCGGTCCTGGTCACCCACCGCAGCTGGAACGACGCGTGGGTGACCGTCCGCTGCGCGTCCTGCGCCCGGGAGAACCAGTGGCCCCAGCCCGAGCTGTGCTGTCCCTGCGGGACCGTCCTGCGGATTCCGGTGCGCCCGGTGGCCGTCGCGCCGGCCCCGGCCGCGCCGGTCTCCCCCGCCCACATCCCTCTCCCGCGCACCGCCGCGCACCCCCGCCCGGCCTTCCGGCCGATGACGATCCGTACGGGCCACGACGCGGTGAGCGCGGCCGGCCTCTATCTGACCTGGCTGGGCTACCGCGACGTCGGCCGGCCCGGGGCGGGTCCGGCCTCCGGCATCGACCTGCGGGCCGACGGGCTGATCGCGCGGGTCGACTCCAGCACCCGGCCGACGACGCCGCGCGCGGTCGAGACCCTCTGGCTCAACGCGCTCGGCGCGTCGGTGACCGGCGTGTTCTTCTCCCTCGCGGGATACGCGGCCGACGCCCGGGCCCGCGCGGACGGCGTCGGCCTCCCGCTCTTCGTCATGGACCTCACCGGGACCCCGCAGCCGGTGAACGGCCCCGCGGACGAGCTGGTGAGCACGGGCGCGTGATGCGTCGGCAACGGCGAAGGGCCAGGTGCCGCGGTGCCGGACGCGAGAATCCCGGGGTGCGACTCAGTAAGGGGCTCCGAGGAGCACACTCATGCCCGGGTGCTGTCGGCCGGACACCCATATCCGGCCACCGCGTACCGGTCCGCCGTCCGGCGCGGCACACTGAGTACATGCGTATCCGCTCCGCCAGACGCTCGGATCTCCCGCTGCTCCAGGACATCGAGCGCGCCGCAGGGGAACCGTTCCGGGACCTGGGCATGGCCTTCGTGGCCGACGACGATCCGCCCCCGCTCGTCCTGCTGGAGAGCTACCGGCTGGCAGGCCGCTGCTGGGTGGCCTCCGACCCCCTCTCCGCCACCGGCGACCGGCCGCTCGGCTATGTGCTCGCCGACCCCGTCGACGACGCCCTGCACATCGAGCAGGTCTCGGTCGACCCCACCGCCGCCCGCCGGGGCATCGGCCGGGAGCTGATCGCCCACCTCGCCGCCCTGGCCGCGGTCCGGGGCATGGCGGCCCTCACCCTGACCACCTTCACCGATGTGCCGTGGAACGCTCCGTACTACGCCCGTATCGGCTTCCGCGCCCTGGCCGAGGGCGAACTCACCGACGGACTGCGCGCGATCCGCGCCGAGGAGGCCCAGCACGGCCTGGATCGCTGGCCCCGGGTCTGCATGCGGCGCGAACTGACCTCCGCCGCCCGGCCGTCGGGCGCCGCGGGGACCGTGAGGATCCCGCGTGTGCCGAACGCCTCGGCGTCCCCGGACACTTCGGAAGCCGTGGCTGTCAGTGGTGGCACGTAAGCTGTGCGCATGGCTTTACTCCCGGACAGCTCCCTCCCCGCAGACCGCCCCGCGCCCGCCGCCGAGCACGCCAACGAGGCCATCCGCGCCCTCGTCGACGCCTCCGGACAGGACTGGTCCGAGGTGGAGGCGGCGACCTACGAAGTGCTGCTCATCGAATGGGCGGCGGCGACCCGGGGCGGCCCCGACATCATCGAAGCCGCCTGACCCGCCCCCGCCACGCTCCGCCCGCTCAGCTGGTTCTTCGACCTTCCGCCCCAGGAGAAGGAATCGGCGCCGTCCTCGTCTACGGGTCGTGACCGTAGCGGTCGGCCGCCAACGCTCATAACCTCGTCGTGGAAGTCGAATCCGGGAGCCGGACCAGGAGGGCCAGAAAATGGGCGCCGGGTCACAGTCCCCGCACAGGTGAGCCACATCAGGATTACCCGGAGGTGCCGCAGCCGTTTCCGGTGCACACTGGGCACCAAGAGGCGTCGAATCCTCTTTGGAGGCGGAAGAGTGAACGCCGGCAGTGGTGGACGGCGCCTGCCCGGCCGGGGCTCCGCCGGGCGACGCTCGGGCGGCGCGAACGTGCGGTTCCGACGGAGCAGAGGCGTCCTGCCGCCGGACCGGTTCACCACGCGCAGCCGTCTCGCCTGGCTGAATTCCGCCAGCTCCCGCATCGGCACGACCCTGGACCTGGAGCGCACCGCACAGGAACTCGCCGAGTTCACCGTGCCCAGTTTCGCCGACGGGGCGGCCGTGGACATCCTCGAGAGCGTCCTGCGGGGCGACGAGGGCTCCCGGAAGACCGAGCCCGGCATCCCGCAGATGCGGGCCACGGCGCTGTGCGCCATCGAGGAACTCTCCAACCTGGAGCCGACCCCGGTGGGCGAGATCTTCGTGCGCGCCCAGCAGTCGCACGAGACGCTGCTCCACCGGTACGTCCTCCGGCAGGGCAAGCCCGTGCTGCTGAGCAGGGTGCGCGACGACGACTTCATCCACGTCGCACCCACCGCGAGCGCCGCCGCGCAGTTGCGTGCCGCCGGCGTGCACAGCTACCTGGCCGTGCCCCTGATCGCCCGTGGGCTGCTGCTCGGCAGCGCCGACTTCGTGCGCGGCCGCGGAACCCCGCCGTTCTCCACCACCGACCTGGCGCTGGCGGAGCAGCTCGCCTCCAAGGCGGCGGTCTTCATCGACAACGCGCGTCTGTACGGGCGGGAGCGCGAGCACGTCGTCTCGTTGCAGCGCTCCCTGCTGCCGCGCGTCACCCCGGCGACGCCGGGCCTGCGGGTGCACTCCGAGTACGCGCCCGCGGCGGCGTATCACGGCGTGGGCGGGGACTGGTACGACGTGATGGCCCTGCCCGGCGGACGGACGGCCCTGATGGTGGGCGACGTGATGGGGCACGGACTGCCCGCCGCCGCCACCATGGGGCGCCTGCGGACGGTGGCCCGCACGCTGATGACCCTGGACATGGCCCCCGAGCGGATCCTCGCGCGGCTCGACCTGGCCACCCGCGACCTGGAGGACGAGCAGGTATCCACCTGCCTGTGCGCGGTCTACGACCCCGCCGACTCCTCCTACACCCTGGCGAGCGCCGGGCACCTGCCGCCGCTGCTCCTCGACGGGCAGGGCGCCGCCGACCTCGTCCCGGTGCCAACCGGCGCGCCGCTGGGGGCGGGCGTGATCCCGTACGACCCCCTGCGGCTGCGCGTCCCGGACGGCGCCCACCTGGTCATGTACACGGACGGCCTGATCAAGTCCCGGGACGAGGACGTGGACGCCCAGTTGGACCGGCTGCGTGCGGCGGCGCTGAGCCTGCCGCCCGGGTCGCTGGTGAAGGGCGGTCTGGTGGAGCGCGCCCCGGCCGCCGCCGCCCGGTTCGACGAGGCGGTGCTCCTCGTCACCACGAGCGCCGCACTCCCGGCGGGGGACCTGCGGGTGTGGGAGCTGCCGCAGGACGGCCGGGCCGCCTCGGTCGCCCGTGGTCTCGTCACCGGCCAGCTCGCCGCATGGGGGCTCGATGAACTCGCCGACATCTCGGAGCTCGTCGTCTCCGAACTGGTCGGCAACGCATTGCGCTACGGGAACGGCCCCGGCGAGCTGCGGCTGCTGCGCGGGGAACGCTTCGTCGTGGAGGTGTCGGACACCGGACCCGATCTGCCCCAGATCCAGCACGCGGGCCTCAGCGACGAGGGCGGACGAGGCCTTCAGCTCATCAACATGCTGTGCCGCCGCTGGGGTTCGTCCCGCACGGTCACCGGCAAGGTGGTCTGGGCGGAACAGAACATGCCGTCCTCCGTCCTGGACCGCAGCTCATAGCCCAGAGCCCCAGCCTCGAAGTCGGCGTAGGGCTCGGGTTCTGCTCAGGCGGCGCGGGATGCGGGGCGGGGCCGCGGTGTGCTCCCCGAGTCGTCTCAGGGTGATGCCGGTCGTCCACGTGCTTGAGCGGCATCCGGCCGGAGTCGAGGTCGCTGGGGTCGAGCGTCTACCGGAGGGCGTGCATGCTCACCCGGTGTCACCTAAGTGCTGGGTTCCGGCAGGAGCTTCCGGCAGGCGGCGCCCTGCCGGTGCTGTTCCCGGACGTGCCCGGGTTGTCCGGCTTGGCGGGCGGTGGTCCCTCACCCTCATGACAAGGCGCTGGACACGCTCCGGCTCAAGCACCGGCGTGCCGCACGGACAGCGAGGTAGGCAGTCAGCCCCGCGACCACGAGCGGCAGCAGCGGATACAGGACGCCCATCCCCCACGAGGTGAGACTGGTGTCGATCACCGCATAGGTTCCCAACGGCGTCTTGGCGGCCGATACGGTCTCTCCCACCTTGTCGCCATATCCCACTTTCACCGTGCCGATGCTCTCGCCGTCCACGAGCCTGCCTATGCACTCGTTGTGGCTCCCCCCGCGGCCGTCGACCTTGAGCTGACATCGCGAGAGGCGTATCTGTACTTCGTCCCCGGCCAGTCCCAGCCGGACGACTCCCAGAGCTCCCGCCCAAAGGGTCACCCCCACGAACAGCACCGCCATCACGCCCCAGGCCATGGCTGCTACGGCCCACCCCTTACTCGTCATGGGGCCAGCATGGCGCACCAGGACCGAACCCAGTTTCAGTCCGCGTACGCCTCGCGCAGTTCGATCTTGCGGACCTTTCCGCTCACCGTCATCGGGAAGGCCTCCAGGATCCGCAGCCTGCGCGGGATCTTGTAGTGCGCGAGCCGCTCCCGGCAGTACGCAGAGATCTCGTCCAGGGTGGGCGGGTCGGCGGGGTCTCTGGGGATGACGCAGGCCAGGATCTCCTCGCCGTAGCGCTCGTCCGGCACTCCGACCACCTGGACGTCGGCGACCTTCGGATGGCCGTACAGGAACTCCTCGATCTCCCGTGGGTACACGTTCTCGCCGCCCCGGATGATCATGTCCTTGATCCGGCCGACGACCTGGACGTATCCGTCCTCGCGCATCACCGCGAGGTCCCCGGTGTGCATCCACCGGCCGACGTCGACGACCTCGGCGGTACGGTCGGGCTGGTCCCAGTAGCCGAGCATCACGCTGTAGCCGCGGGTGCGCAGCTCGCCGGCGGTGCCGCGCGGCAGCGTGACGCCGGTGACGGGGTCGACGACCTTGACCTCGATGTGCGGCAGCGCGCGGCCCACCGTGCCGGTGCGGCGGTCCAGATCGTCGTCGCGGCGGGTCTGGGTGGAGACCGGGGACGTCTCCGTCATCCCGTAGCAGATGGACACCTCGGCCATGTGCATCTCGGCGACGACCCGCTTCATCACCTCGGCCGGGCAGGGCGAACCGGCCATGATCCCGGTGCGCAGCGAGGAGAGGTCGTACCCGGCGAAGTCCGGCAGATTCAGCTCGGCGATGAACATGGTGGGCACGCCGTACAGCGAGGTGCAGCGCTCCTGCTGGACGGCGGTCAGCACGGCTGCGGGCTCGAAGGACGGCCCAGGGATCACGATGCAGGCGCCGTGCGAGGTGCTGGCGAGAGACCCCATCACCATGCCGAAGCAGTGGTAGAAGGGGACCGGGAGACAGACCCGGTCGGCCTCCGTGTACGCGATCGTCTCCCCGACAAAATACCCGTTGTTGAGGATGTTGTGGTGGGAGAGCGTCGCCCCCTTGGGGAAGCCCGTGGTACCGGAGGTGTACTGGATGTTGATCGGGTCGTCGCAGGACAGCTCCGCCTCGCGGGCGGCCAGGTGCTCCCGGGTGACGGCGGGCGCGGCGGCGGTCAGCTCGTCCCAGGACGGGTCGCCGATGTAGTGGACGGCGCGCAGGTCGGGGCAGGCGGAGCGGACCTGTTCCACGAGAGCGCGGTAGTCGCTGGTGCGGTGGGAGAGGGAAGCGACCAGCAGGGAGACGCCGGCCTGCTGGAGGACGAACTCCACCTCATGGGCGCGGTAGGCGGGGTTGATGGTGGCCATGACGGCCCCGATCCGGGCCGTGGCGTACTGCACGAGCACCCACTCCGGGCAGTTGACCGCCCAGATGCCGACCCGGTCGCCCTTCGCCACCCCCGACGCCATCAGGGCGCGGGCCAACACGTCGACGTCCGCGACGAGTTCGGTGTACGTCCAGCGTCGGCCCGAGGCCATGTCGACCAGCGCCTCGCGGTCGCCGTGTGCCGCGGCCGTCCGGTCGAGGTTGCGGCCGATGGTGTCGCCGAGCAGCGCGGTGTCGCCGACGCCGTGCGCGTACGACTGGGTGCTCACGTGAGGTCACCCTCGTCGAACTCGGCGCCGGAGCCCAGGGCGGTGCGTTCCCGCAGTTCGATGCGGCGGATCTTGCCCGACACGGTCTTGGGCAGCTCCGCGAACTCCAGCCTGCGGATGCGTTTGTACGGGGCGAGGACCGCCCGGGAGTGCTCGAAGAGGACCTTCGCGGTGTCCGGCCCGGGCTCCCAGCCCTCCGCCAGTACGACGTACGCCTTCGGGACGGCGAGGCGGAGCGGGTCGGGGGCGGGCACGACTGCGGCCTCGGCGACCGCCTCGTGCTCCAGCAGGGCGCTCTCCAGCTCGAACGGCGAGATCTTGTAGTCGGAGGCCTTGAACACGTCGTCGGCGCGGCCCACATAGGTGATGTAGCCGTCCGTGTCACGCGCGCCGATGTCCCCGGTGCGGTAGTAGCCGCCCGCCATCGCCTCGGCGGTGCGGTCCGGGTCGCCGTGGTAGCCGGTCATCAGGCCGACGGGGCGGTCTGCCAGATCGAGGGAGATCTCGCCCTCGGCCGCCCCGGGCTGTCCGCTGACCGGGTCGAGCAGTTCGACGGTGAAGCCTGGGCTCGGCCGGCCCATGGAGCCGGTCTTGAGGAGCTGGCCGGGGGTGTTGGCGACCTGGACGGCGGTCTCCGTCTGGCCGAACCCGTCGCGGATGGTGACGCCCCACTCCCGCCGGACCGTCTCGATGACCTCCGGGTTCAGCGGCTCACCGGCTGCGACGACCTCGCGCGGCGGGGCCTTCAACTGGCTCAGGTCGGCCTGGATGAGCATGCGCCAGACGGTCGGCGGGGCGCAGAAGCTCGTGATGCCCGAGCGGTCCATCTCGGCCATCAGGCGGCCCGCGTCGAAGCGGGTGTAGTTGAAGATGAAGACGGTGGCCTCGGCCGTCCACGGGGCGAAGAGGTTGGACCAGGCGTGCTTGGCCCAGCCGGGCGAGGAGATGTTCAGATGGACGTCACCCGGCCTGAGCCCGATCCAGTACATCGTCGACAGGTGGCCCACGGGGTAGGACACATGGGTGTGCTCGACCAGCTTGGGGCTGGCGGTGGTGCCGGACGTGAAGTAGAGCATCAGCGGCTCGTCCGCGTCCGTCTCCCGGCCCGGTGTGAACGCGGCGGACGCCTCGGCCACTCCCGCGTACGGCAGCCAGCCCGCCACCTCCTCGCCGACCGCGATCCGGGTGTAGTCCCCGGGGACCTCGTCGAACTTCGCGGTGTCCGCGTCCCGCACCAGCACATGGCGCACCCGGCCGCGCTCCACCCGGTCGCGCAGGTCGGCGGGGCCGAGGAGCGGGGTGGCGGGGATGACGACGGCGCGCAGCTTCATCGCGGCGAGGGCGGTCTCCCACAGCTCGACCTGGTTGCCGAGCATCACGAGGACGCGGTCGCCCGCCCGTACGCCCTGTCCCTTCAGCCAGTTGGCGGCCCGGTCGGAGCGCTCCGACATCGCCGCGAAGGACACCTCGGTGCGCCGGCCGTCCTCCTCCACGATGTGCAGGGCGGTGCGGTCGTTGTTCTCGGCGATGACGTCGAACCAGTCCAGGGCCCAGTTGAAGTGGTCCGGCCGGGGCCAGCGGAAGCCCGCGTAGGCCCGCTCGTAGTCCTCGCGGTGCTTCAGCAGGAAGTCCCGGGCGGCCCGGAACGTCTCGGTAGCGCTGGTTGCCGACATGTGCCCTCCTCATTACGGACCGGTCGCCTACCATCATGTAAACAGTGACCCAGGTCTCACCACCCCCGGACGGGGTGGTCCGCTCCCCCGTGCGGGGGAGAGCGGCACGGGCCGGGTGGGAGGACGTCGGAGTGCCGGAACCGGTCGACGCGGTCGAGATGCAGGCCGCGCTGTTGAGGCTGCGCCGCACGAGCGGGCTTCCCGTGGTGTTCGGCGGCCTGCTGTCCGACGCACGCCATGCCCGGATCGCCGAGCTGAACGGGGCGCAGACCGGTGCGCTGCGGGGGCTGGTCATCTCCGCCGGGAGCGGCCTGGGCGGCAAGGCCATCGCCCTGTCCCGGCCCTGTGCCGTGACGGACTACGCGTCTTCGCGCCACATCAGCCACGAGTACGACGCGGCGGTGGCGGCGGAGGGGCTGCGCTCGGTCGTCGCGGTCCCCGTCGTCGTACGGCGTGCGGTGCGGGGCGTGCTGTACGGGGCGCTGCGTACGCCGGTCACGCTGGGCGACCGGACGTTCGACGCGATGGTGGCTGCGGCCCGTGACGTGGAGCAGTCGCTCGCGGTGCGGGACGAGGTGCGGCGGTTGCTGGCGGCGGGCCGGGAGCAGGTGACCGATCCGGACACGGCGCCCGGCGCCTGGGAGGACGTGCGCGAGGCCCACCGCGAACTGCGCGCGCTGGTCCCGAGGGTCCTGGACCCGGCCCTGCGCGACGAGTTGCTGGACGTCTGCGGGCGGCTGGCCTCGGCGGCGGGGGCCAAGGTGCCCGCGGCCCGGGAGGTCCGCCTCGCGCCGCGCGAGGTGGATGTGGTGGCGTGTGTGGCGGCGGGCTCGACGAACGCGGCGGCCGCCGAGCGGCTGGGGCTGCGGCCGGAGACGGTGAAGGGATATCTGCGGTCCGCGATGCGGAAGTTGGGGGCGCACACGCGGCTGGAGGCCGTGGTGGCGGCCCGCCGGGCGGGGCTGCTGCCCTGACCCCTGCCCCCTGACCTGCGGGCCACGGGGCCGCGGTGGTCTCAGTCGCCGTAGTCCAGGAACGTGCCGAACCGGACGTCGTGGTCCGTGGCGTCCGTCATCACGGTCAGCATCCGCGCCGCCTCCTCGGTGATCTCCGCGCGCTCGGCGCGGATCAGGCTCCGCAGCGGCTGGACGGTCAGGATCGCGGTGCCGCCCTCGCGTTCGACGCGCCAGACCGCGTCGAAGAACCCGTCGATCAGCACGGACCCGTACGCCTGGTTGCCCACCCCGTTGCGCCCCTTGTTCACCGGGGCGATCACGCGGCTGCGGTCGGCGTGGCCGAGGAGGAGGTTGTCGAACTCGGGCAGGAGGCGCGGCGGGGCCGGGGTGTCGGGGTCGGGGCGCGGGGCGTCCGGGAGGTCGAAGAGCTCGACGCCCCTCTCGTCCCGGAAGGTGAGCAGCCGGGGCCTGAGCCGTTCGAAGACCTCCTTCATGCGGGTGAGTCCCGCCCATGACTGGAAGTCCATCACCGAGGCGGGGCCGAACGCGCCCAGGTAGCGCAGCACGGTGGCGTCGGGCGCGGGCACCGGTTCGGCGGGCCGGCCCAGCCAGTGCTCCACGGTGGTCAGGGCGACCTGCCCACCGCGTCCCCACAGTCCACGCGGGGTGACCTGGACCAGGGGCAGCAGACAGCGGGCGGCGACGGTGAGCGCGAGGGGGTCGGCGTCCGGCCAGCGGGCGAGAAGCTCCTCCCGCAGCTCCTTCACCGGACGCGGGCGCTCCACGACCAGCTCCTCGGCCACCGCGGCGAGCCGGTCCAGGTCCACTCCTTCCAGCCCGCGCCGGAAGGTCTTCAGCTCCCGCTCGCGCGCCGCCTGCACCAGGGGGCGCAGGGTGAGCGCGTCGTCCGCCGTATGGGTGTGGAGGGTGGAGCGGAGGGTGACGATCCGCACCACCTCGCGGGACGCCATCAGTGCGGACAGCTCTTCGGGGTCGAAGTCCGCGAGCCGGGCGTACAGCTGGAAGTACGGGGGCTTGGTGTTCTGGGCCTGGAGCCCGAGGAGGTGGGCGACGGCGTCCTTCGCGGACATCGGCGACCGGTGCAGCAGGAGCTGTCGGTCCAGGGTCGCCCGGTTCAGCGCCCGCGTGGAGAGGACGGTGGGCTGTGCGGCGGTGCGGTGCGTCTTCGCTGCCATGGTCCGCACGGTACCGGGGCTTGCGGACAGCTACGGTCCGCAAGGGGTCGCGGGCGTGCGTCACGCCCACCGGACCCGTGCGCCGAGCGCCCGGTCAGGCGGGAGGCACGGGGGTGACCCGCTCGCCCGGGGGCACGGGGCCCGGGGGTGTGCCGTCGCCGAACGGGCGACCGCCGAGTTGTTCGCGGTGGTGCGGAGCGGTCCAGCCGGAGAGGTCGGGGCCGACGGGGACGATGCCGGTGGGGTTGATGCCCGTGTGCACCTGGTAGTAGTGCCGCTTGATGTGGTCGAAGTCGACCGTGTCGCCGAATCCGGGTGTCTGGTAGAGGTCGCGGACGTAACCCCACAGGACGGGGTCCTCGGTCAGTTTGTTCCGGTTGCACTTGAAGTGGCCGTGGTAGACGGCGTCGAAGCGGACCAGGGTGGTGAAGAGCCGGATGTCGGCCTCGGTGATGGTGTCGCCGACCAGGTAGCGGCGGTCCGCGAGGCGGGCGGAGACGAGGTCGAGGCGGCGGAACAGGGCGGCGTACGCCTCCTCGTACTCCTCCTGGGAGCTGGCGAACCCCGCGCGGTACACGCCGTTGTTGACGTCCCGGTAGATGCCCTCCATGACCTCGTCGATCTCGTCGCGCAGCGGTTCGGGGTAGAGGTCGGGGGCGCCGGGCCGGTGCAGGGCGGTCCATTCGGTGGCGAGGTCGAGGGTGATTTGCTGGTAGTCGTTGGTGACCAGTTTCCCGCTCGGTACGTCCACGATCGCGGGCACGCTGACGCCTCCGGGATAGCCGCGCTCCCGGGCGTCGTAGGCCTCGCTCAGATAGCGGATGCCGAGGACCGGGTCCTTGCCGCCCGGGTCGAGGGTGAAGCGCCAGCTGCGGTCGTCCTGGATCGGGTCGGCGACGGCGAGCGGCAGCGCGTCCTCCAGGCCGAGGAGCCGCCGGGAGACCAGGGCGCGGCTCGCCCAGGGGCAGGCGCGGCTGGCGACGAGCCGGTAGCGGCCCGGCTCCACGGGCCATCCGTCGCGTCCGTCGGCGGTGATGCGGTCGGCGAAGTGGCTCCGGGACCGTTTGAACGGCTTGTGGCCGTAGGAGGTGTTGCCGTCGCTCCCGGCGCTGTCCGCTGTCGTGTCGCTCATGCCGTGCTCCTCGATGCCTCGTTCGGTTCGTGTGCTGTGCGTCGTCTGCCCCGTCGGTCGGCTCCGACCTCCGCCAGCGCCACGATCAGGGCGGCCAGGACGAAGGCGACGGAGACGACGAGCCCGTGGTCGTAGGCGTCGGCCCAGCCGTCCGGGCCGACCTGGGCGAAGAACACCGCGCCGACGGCGGCGATCCCGATCGCGGAGCCGACCCGCTGGCCGGTCTGGAGGGTGCCCCCGGCGCTGCCGGCCCGGTTCACCGGGACCTCCGCGAGGGTCAGCGTCTGGTTCGGGGCGATGACCAGGCCGCTGCCGAGACCGGCGAGGAGCAGCGGGGCGGCCATCGCCCAGCCCGCGCCGGTGCCAGGGACCAGGTGAACGGCGAGGGCGGTGCCGGCGAGGCCGAGCGCGACCATGGCCAGGCCCGCCACCACGAGGGGTCGGCCGAAGCGCCCGACGAGCCGGCCGCCGATGGACGCGGCGACGCCGGAGCCGAGGGCGAAGGGGGTGATGGCGAGTCCGGCCAGGAGGGCGGAGTAGCCCAGGCCGGACTGGAGGTAGAGGGTCGTGACGAAGAAGATCGAGGTGAACCCGGCGAAGTAGAGCAGGATCAGCAGGCAGCCCAGCCAGTAGGAGCGCAGCCGGAACAGCGACAGGTCGAGGACCGGGTGCGTGCGTCCGCCCGTGCACCGCGACTCCCAGGCCATGAACGCGGCGAACAGGGCCCCGGCCAGGAGGAGCAGGAGCCACTTTCCGTTGCCGGGCCACTGCTGGGCCTGGACGAACGGCAGCAGCAGCGCGAGCACTCCGGCCCCGAGCAGGGCGACGCCCACCGGGTCCAGGTCGCGTGGCCTCACCCGGCCGGCCGACGGGGTGTCCGGGAGCAGCCGGTGGGCGAGCAGGAGGCAGACGGCGCCGATCGGGAGGTTGACGTAGAAGACCCAGCGCCAGCCGTGTTCCGGTCCGGCGGCCTGGATGAGCAGGCCGCCGAGCAGCGGGCCCACGGCCGTGGAGATGCCGACGACGGTGCCGAACATGCCGAAGGCCCGGCCGCGCTCGCGCCCGGAGAACATCTGCTGGATCAGGGCGGAGATCTGTGGGGAGATCAGACCGCCCGCGATGCCCTGCACCAGGCGGGCGACGACCAGCCACAGGCTGGACTGGGCGGCCCCGCAGGCGGCGGAGGCCAGGGTGAAGAGGGCGAGCCCCGCCATGAAGACCGCCCGGCGGCCCCGTGCGTCGCCCAGGCGTCCGGCGGGGATGAGGAAGAGCCCGAAGGCGAGGGCGTAGCCGGAGAGCACCCATTGGAGGTCGGACTCGGGGGTGTTCAGGCCCTCCCGGATCGAGGGAAGGGCCACGTTGACGATGGAGACGTCCAGCAGGGTCATGAAGCCCGCCACCAGGCAGACGGCCAGGGCCCGCCAACGCCGGGGGTCGGGTCCGTCCGGGACGGCGTCGCCCCCGGCCGGCCCGGGATGCTCCGCGCTCCGTGCCATGGTTCGCACCTTAGGTCGCGTGGGGTGTTTCCTCACCCGGGACGCGTCCGCACCGGTGGCCCGGATTCCGGATTCCCGGACGGGCCCGTGGCGGCGTGGCAGCGCCCGGTGGGGGTACTGGTTCCCGCATGACTGTGGAGAAAACGAGCGTCCTCGTCCTTGACTGCGCCGAACCCATGGAGCTGGCCGAGTTCTACGCCGGTCTGCTCGACGCGGAGATACGGATCGGCTCCGACCCCGATTTCGTCGAGATCGTCGGCAACGACGGCGTCCGGCTGGCGATTCGCCGCGACCACGGCTACGCCCCGCCGAGCTGGCCGCGCCCGGAGGACTCGCAACAGGCGCATCTGCGGATCCTGGTCGGCCCCGAGAACATCGACGAGGCCGAGCGGGAGGCGATCGGGCTGGGGGCCCGGCCCGTCGACACCGGCGACAGCAACAGCGGCCCCCGGGACGTGAGGGTGTACGGGGACCCGGCGGGCCACTCGTTCTCGCTGGCGGTCTACCCGCTGCCACAGGGCTGAGCACCCCGGGAGGGCTGGGCGGGACACGGGCATAACGGCGCACAAGGGAGCGCGCTCGGCGGAAGGCTCCCAACAGGCCCTTCCGCCAAGCGCGTTAATAGGCAGGAAAGTTTCCCAACGCTGTTGACGACAATTGGAAGGAAGCTTTACTTTCAGTTCTGCCGACATGGCGCCTCCCACCCCCTCCGAAGGGAGCACCACCATGCACCAGCGCACCACTCCCCCCACCGGTTCCACCCCCACGACCGGCCGACGCGGAATGGCCCGCAAGGCCCTGCTCGCCGCGTCCGCGCTCGGTGTCGTCACCGCACTCATGGCTCCCGTCCGGGCGGGAGCCGCTCCGGCTCCCGCCTCCCCCACCGCCGCCACCCCGCTCGCCGCCAACGGACAGCTCTCCGTCTGCGGCCGTCAGCTCTGCAACGACTCCGGCCAGGCCATCGCCCTCAACGGGATGAGCACGCACGGCACCCAGTGGTACGCCCAGTGCGTCACGGACGGATCGCTCAACGCCCTGGCCCAGGACTGGCGCGCCGACGTACTGCGCGTCTCCACCTACGTACAGGAGGGCGGGTACGAGACCGACCCGGCCGGATTCACCGCCCGGGCGCAGAAGTTCGTCGACGCGGCGCACGCACGCGGCATGTACGCCGTCATCGACTGGCACATGCTCTCCCCGGGCGACCCGAACGCCAACCTGGCGCGGGCGAAGACCTTCTTCACGGCGATGGCGAAGAAGTACAAGAACCACCCGGGTGTGCTCTACGAGATCGCCAACGAGCCCTCGGGGGTGAGCTGGTCGCGCATCAAGTCGTACGCCGAGCAGATCATCCCGGTGATCCGGGCCCAGGACCCCGACGCGGTGGTCCTGGTCGGGACGCGCGCCTGGTCCTCCTTCGGCGTTTCCGAGGGCCTCGACGAGTCGGAGGTCGTGAACAACCCCGTCCGCGCCTCCAACATCATGTACACCTTCCACTTCTACGCGGCCTCGCACCGCGAGGAGTATCTGAGCGCGCTCGACCGGGCCTCCGACAGACTGCCCGTGTTCGTCACCGAGTTCGGCACGCAGAACTACGCGGGCGAGGGCGCCAACGACTTCGCCATGTCGCAGCGCTACCTCGACCTGATGAAGCGCAAGAAGATCTCGTGGACCAACTGGAACTACTCCGACGACCACCGTTCCGGGGCGGTCTTCAAGACCGGCACCTGCGACGGGACCAACTGGACGGGGACCGGGGTCCTGAAGGAGGCCGGGGTCTGGATCCGCGACCGCATCCGCCAGTGACCCCGGCCGTCCGGCCGGGACGCACACGCTCATGACCCGCCCGGTGCGGTCCTCCCCAGGACCGCACCGGGCGCCGGTTCGCGGTGCTCACCCGGGATACGCCCGGAATTAACCTCCAACGCCTTGTCATGCCTGTTCTACGCGCATAGCTTTTGCCCCTCCTACTCAGTTCAGTTGGGGGCACCTCCCGTGCAGATACACAGATCCGGTTCCGTCCTGCTGACCGGCGCCGTCGCCGTCGCTCTCGCGGTGACCGCCCTGCCCGCCGCCCAGGCGGCCCCGTCGGCCACCGCCGTCATCTCCGAGGTTTACGGCGGCGGGGGCAACTCCGGCGCGACGCTGACCCGGGACTTCGTCGAGCTGGCCAACGCCGGCTCCGCGCCCTTCGAGGTCGGCGGCCTCAGCGTCCAGTACCTGCCGGGCAGCCCGTCGGCCGGCTCACGGTGGCAGGTCTCCGAGCTGTCCGGGTCGATCGCGCCCCGCGGCCGCTACCTGGTCGCCCAGGCCGCGGGCACCGGCGGAACCGTCGCGCTGCCCACCGCCGACGCCACCGGCACGGTCGCCATGGCGGCGGGGAGCGGCACCGTCGCCCTGGTCTCCGGAACGGCCCCGCTCACCTGCAAGTCGGCGGCGGACTGTGCGGCGGACGCCCGGATCGTCGACCTGGTCGGTTACGGTTCCGCGGTCGTCCGGGAGGGCGGCGGCCCGGTCCCCGGCGCGTCGGCCACCGCGTCCGTCGCGCGGGCCGCCTCGCTCGCCGACACCGACGACAACGCGGCCGACCTCGCCGCGGGCGCCCCGACGCCGGTCAACGCCAAGGGCGAGACGTCCGGCGGCGGGCAGGAGCCCGAGGAGCCCGGCCCCACCGAGCCCGGCGACGTACGGATCCACGACATCCAGGGCACCACCCGGGTCTCCCCGCTCGACGGCACGGCGGTGAGCGGCGTCCCGGGCGTCGTCACCGGAGTGCGGGCCAGTGGCTCGCGGGGCTTCTGGATCCAGGACACGGCCCCCGACGGCGACCCGCGCACCGGCGAGGGCCTGTTCGTCTACACCGGGTCCACCGCGCCCGCCGTGAAGGCCGGCGACGCGGTCCTGGTCAGCGGAAAGGTGGCCGAGTACTACCCGGGCACCGGCACCCAGTCCCTCACCCAGATCACCGCGCCCCGCACCACCGTCCTGTCCTCCGGCAACGCGCTGCCCGCCCCGGTCGTCCTCGACGCCCGTTCGGTGCCCGGCCGTTACGTGCCCTCGGCGGGCGGCGGGGCGATCGACGCGCTGCTCCTGGACCCGTCCCGGTACGCCCTGGACCTGTACGAGGCGCTGGAGGGCTCCCGGGTCGAGTTCGCCGACACCCGGGTGACCGGGGCGACGACCGCGTACGACGAGATCTGGGTGACCGTGAAGCCGCGGGAGAACCCGACCCGGCGCGGCGGCACGCGCTACGCCTCGTACGAGGACCAGAACACCGGCCGCCTCAAGGTGATGTCGCTGGACCCGGCGCGGCCGGTCCCGACGGCGAACGTCGGGGACGTGCTGGAGGGCCGCACCTCCGGCGTGCTCGACTACGCGAGCTACGGCGGCTACAACGTGCAGGCCACCGAGCTGGGCACGGTCGTCGACAAGAAGCTGCGGCGCGAGGTGACCCGCAAGCAGAAGAAGAACGAGCTGGCGGTCGCCACGTACAACGTGGAGAACCTCGACGCGGGCGACGACCAGGCGAAGTTCGACACCCTGGCCGAGGGCGTCGCGGTGAACCTGTCCTCCCCCGACATCATCTCGCTGGAGGAGATCCAGGACGACAACGGTGCGGTGAACGACGGCACGGTGGGCTCCGAGGCGACGCTGAAGCGTTTCGCCGACGCGATCGTCGCGAAGGGCGGGCCGCGCTACGCCTGGCGCTACATCGCCCCCGAGAACAACAAGGACGGCGGCCAGCCCGGCGGCAACATCCGCAACGTCTTCCTCTACAACCCCGAGCGGGTGTCCTTCACCGCCCGCGCGGGCGGCGACGCCACCACGCCGGTGCGCGCCGTGGACACCTGGAAGGGCGTCGAGCTCTCCGCTTCCCCGGGCCGGATCAACCCCGCGAGCCCGGCGTGGGACGACAGCCGCAAGCCGCTGGTGGGCGAGTTCGTCTTCCGGGGCAGGCCGGTCTTCGTCATCGGCAACCACTTCGCGTCCAAGGGCGGTGACCAGCCGCTGCACGGCCGCCACCAGGAGCCGACGCGTTCCTCGGAGACCCAGCGGATCCAGCAGGCCGCCGAGGTCAACGCCTTCGTCGCCTCCCTGCTGAAGGCGGACAGGTCCGCGCGGGTCATCACGCTCGGGGACATCAACGACTTCGAGTTCTCCCCGACGATGAAGGCACTGACCAGGAACGGGGCGCTCAAGCCGCTGATCACGACGCTCCCCCCGTCGGACCGGTACAGCTATGTCTTCGACGGCAACTCGCAGACGCTGGACCACATCCTGACGAGCCCCGGCATCCGGCGCCCCGACTACGACGTGGTGCACATCAATGCCGAGTTCGCCGACCAGGCGAGCGACCACGACCCGCAGGTGGTGCGGATCAAGGTCGGCGGCTTCCGGCACTGACATGACCGGGCAGCCCCCGGCGGGGCGGACCGGGGATCTCCGGTCCCCCCGACCGGGGTCCCGCTCAGGTCCCTGCGACCGGGGTCCCGCTCAGGACCGCACGGCCCCGGCCCCGCTCAGGTCCGCCCGGCCGGGGCGCCCGCCTGGCGCGGCAGGGTGACGGCAGCGGCCTCGTCGGCCACCGGCTCCCGCCCGGTGAGGAACCGGGAGACCAGTGCGGCCACTTCGTCGGCCCGCTCCAGGATCACCCAGTGGTCGGACTCCCCGATCGTCAGAAACCGGCTGCCCTCGATCGTCTCGGCGAACTCCCGCTGCCGCGCGGGCGGCGTCACCGTGTCGTGCTCCCCGGCGAAGACCAGTGCCGGTACGCCGGTGAGACCGCCGGAGAAGTCGGGCCGGTCGGCCAGCGCCCGGTAGAGCGAGTCCGCCACGTGCGGCGAGTGGGTGGCCACGTGCAGGAAGGAGCGCCGCACATAGCGGCGGGCCAGCTCCCGGCGGTGTACGGCGCGTTCCGGGTCCAGGCACATCAGGGCGTCGGCAGCGGTCGCGGCGAACCCCTCGCGGTCTCCTGCGGCCAGCAGCCGCCTGGCGTGCTCCCAGGCGGCGACCTGGACCGCGTCGATGTGGACCGGCACGCCGCCGAGGGCGAGGCGTGCCACCCGTTCCCGGTGGCGGCGGGCGAAGCCGAAGGCGATGGCGGTGCCGTAGGAGAAGCCGAAGATGTTGAGCCGGGGTGCGCCGAGGTCGTCGGCGATGCCGAGCACGGCCCGGCGCAGCAGGTCGGCGCTGGGGCCGGGCGGGAGCGGGTCGGCGCTGCCCATACCGGGCAGGTCGGCGGTGACCACGTCGGTGGCAGGGCCCAGGTGGTCGTCCATCTGGGGCCAGCCGAACATGCCCTGGAGCGCGCCGCCGAGAATGAGCGTCGGTTCGGTGGCCGGGGGCTCGCCGGGGTGGGCGCCCGGCAGGACGCGGTAGCTGTAGCGCACTCCGTCGACCGACAGGGTCCGGATGATCTCCTCGGGCATGTGCTCCTGCGTTCCCTTCCGTTCAGGTCCTGGTGAGGACGAGTGCCGCGTTGTGTCCGCCGAAGCCGAGCGAGGTCTTGACGGCGCAGTCGAAGGTGGCGCCGCGGGCTTCCTTGGCCACCACGTCGATCGTGATCTCCGGGTCGGGTGCGTCCAGGTTGACGGTGGGCGGCACCAGTTGGTGCTGGAGGGCGAGCACGGTGAGCGCGGTCTCGATGCCGCCCGCCGCGCCGAGGGTGTGGCCGGTCATCGCCTTGGTGGAGGTCACCAGTGGGCTCTCGCCGAGGACCCGGCGGAGCATCGTCGCCTCGATCAGGTCGTTGGAGAGCGTCGAGGTGCCATGCGCGTTGACGTGCCCGACGTCGGCCGGGGAGAGGCCCGCGTCGGCGAGCGCGGTGCGCAGGGCGCGTTCGATGCCGAGGCCCTCGGGGTCGGGGGCGACGGCGGAGTGGGCGTCGCTGGAGGCCCCGTACCCGCTGACATGGGCGCGGACGGCGGCGCCCCGGGCGCGGGCATGGTCCGGGTGTTCCATGACGATCAGCCCGGCGCCCTCGCCGACGACGAAGCCGTCGCGGTGGGTGTCGAAGGGCCGGCAGGCGGCCGCGGGGTCCTCGCGGCGGGTGGACGCGGCCTTGAGGCTGCAGGCGCTGGCGATCAGCAGGCGGGTACAGGTGGATTCCGCGCCCCCCGCGATGACGATGTCGCAGGCCCCGGAGCGGAGCATCTGGTGGGCGGTGCCGATGGCGACGGTGCCGGAGGAGCAGGCGGTGGAGACGGCCTGGCTGGGCCCGTGGACGCCGAGGTCGAGGCTGACGCTGCTGGCCGCGCCGTTGACGACGCTGAGCGGGGCGAGCTTCGGTGAGACCCGGCGGGGTCCGCGCCCGGCGAGCGCGGCGTGCTGCTCGTCGTAGAAGGGCAGCCCGCCGTGGGCGGATCCGACGACGACGCCGACGCGGCCGCTGTCCCAGACGGACGGGTCGAGTCCGGCGTCGGCGACGGCCTCGCGGGCGGCGATGACGGCGAGCTGGGCGAAGCGGTCCATCAGCCGCTGGGCGGCCACCCCGAGGACGGCTCCCGGGTCACAGTCGGTGACGGAGTAGAAGAAGTCGCAGGGCAGCCCGTCCAGTTCGGGTCGCGGGCCGGCGGAGGGCGCGAGGCCCTCGGTGACGCCGTGCCAGGCGGCGTTCGCTCCCGTACCGGCCGCGGTGACCAGGCCGACGCCGGTGACGGCGGCGGCGAACGGGGCGAGGGGCGCCCGGCGGTAGGGCCGACCTGGGGCCGCGCTCATGCGGATACCTTCCCGTCCACGGCCTCGACGAGGCGGTCGAAGGTGTCGCGCGAGGTGAGCGTGACGTCCTCCAGGTCCACGTCCAGCCGGTCCTCGATGTGCAGCCGCAGCTCTTCCAGCGCGAGGGAGTCCAGCCGCAGCCGGTGCAGCGGAACATCGGGGCGGATGGCCCCGGGGTCGGTTCCGAACTTCGCTACCAGCAGGGCGCTGATCTCTTCCGAAGTGCTCATTGGCGCTCCTGGGATCGGTGACGCGGTGACGCCGGCCGCGTGAGGGAGGTCAGGGGAGGGGCCATCGGGGGACGCCGGCTGCTCCGGAAGGACCCTTTATACGCCTTCCCGGGCGGGTTCCCGGCCCGCGTTCCCCCGTGCGGTGGGAGGGCTGTCCAGGTGTACGAATCCCGGGTGCGGCTCGGGTGGGTGCCAGGATGGGGGCGCAGCCCGTACGGGACGGCACGAGAGAAGGAGAAGCCATGACGGCCGAGCAGGACGCCAACGCGGAGGTCGCGCTGAGCCCCGCCGACTGGGTCGCCCGGCAGGCCGAGCTGTACGAGTCCTCCGGCGGCACGGAGGGCACCACTCAGCTGGGCGTGCCCTGCCTGCTGATGGACTACGTCGGCCGGCGCAGCGGGACGGTGCGGCGCACGGTGCTGATGTACGGGCGGGACGGCGAGGACTATCTGATCGTGGCGTCCAACGGCGGCTCGGACCGCCCGCCGCTGTGGTACCTGAACCTCCAGTCCACCCCGGAGGTCGAGCTCCGCGTGAACACCGAGCGGTTCGGGGCCGTCGCGACGACGCTCCCGGCCGAGGAGAAGGCGCGGGTCTGGCCGGGGCTGGTGGAGCTGTTCCCGCGCTACGGGGAGTACCAGGCGGGCACCGAGCGGGACATCCCGGTCGTCCGGCTGACACGGCGCTGACCGGTCGTCCGGCTGACACGGCGCCGACCGGTCGTCCGGCTGACACGGCGCCGACCGGTCGTCCGGCTGACACGGCGCCGAGTCCAGGGGGCCAGGGGGTGTGCGACACGTCCCCGCGCGGAGTGTGGCAGACACCCCCTGGGCGCGCCGGTCCGTGCCGAGCGCCGGGTTCACCGCTCCGGGAGCAGGTGGGCGAGCAGCAGCTTGATCACCAGGACGGGGGCGAACCAGGCCAGCTCGCCGGGGACGGCCACCGAGGTCGTCACGGCGGTGATCGCCAGGGCGGAGACGGCGAAGGCGACCGGTCGCCGGAGCTCCGCGGGGGCGATCAGGACGCATGCCGTCCCGGCGAGCGTGAGGGCGTAGACGACGGCGGCAGAGATCCAGCCGAACCCGGGGGCGAGCAGGGCCAGGGCGAACGGCTGGATGTGGGCTGCCACGAACGTGAAGTGGTGGAGCCGGGAGCGCCCCGGCCGGTGGAACCGGCGTTTGGCGGACCGGGTGGCGTTGACGACCGTGCCGCCGAACAGATCGAAGGCCACCACGGCGATCACGGTCAGCGCCGGCCACGCGTACGGGGAGCGCAGGGCGAGGGCTGTCGCGAACACGGTGCCGGCGAGCGCCCCCGCGTAACAGATGGTCCGCTCGCCACGCTCGGCGTCCGGGGCCACCAGCAGCGCGTCGAGCCGACGGGCCGCCGTGAACCCCACGGCCCTCATTCCGCTCCCCCGCGACGCAGCCCCTCGACGCACACGTCGAGAAGAGGCTCCGTCAGCTCCGCGACCGGCAGGGTGGGGTCGACGATCCACTGCACCAGACAGCCCTCGATCGCCCCGACGACGACCACCGCGTGCCCCGCGCCCACCCCGGCGCGGCAGACCCCCTCGGCCTCGGCGTCGGCGAGCAGTTCGGCGATCACCGCGCGGTACTCCCGGTACACGGCCGCGATGTCGACGCCGGCGGGGGCGCCCTGCCGTCCGGCGGCCCACAGGTCGATGAGGATCCGGGCGAGTTCGGGCTCGGCCACGACCATGTCCAGCACCGACCGCACGAGCCGGGCGAGCCGCTCCAGCCCGTCTCCCGGGCCGGTGCGGGCCTGCTGGAGCACCGCCCCCGCATGGGCCCTGTACTCCTCGAAGGCGGCCGTGAGCAAGGCGTCCCGGCTGTCGAAGTGGAGATAGACACTGCCCTTGGCGACGCCCGCTTCTCCGGCGACGTCGTCCACCCGGGTCGCGGCGAACCCCTGCCGGGCGAACACCCGCACCGCGGCCTTCAGGATCAGGTCCCGGCGCGCCGCCGGGTCGGCTCTTCTGGCCATGTCATGCCCCCCTGTCGAATGACTGACTGGTCAGTCATTCTAGGGCGCCGTGCGACGCCAACCGCCGCCACCGCAGCGGAAATCGGGCCGGGCCGCACCTCCGCACGCGGGGTGGGGAGACACCGACGGAGGAGCCTGCCTAAACTCCGCGATCATGACCATGGAAACGGTTCAGGCCGACCCGTCCGCCCTCGGCGGCCCCGCTCTCTTCGACACCATGTCCACCATGCGCGCCATGCGCCGCCTCAAGCCGGACGCGGTGCCGGACGAGACGGTCGAGCAGCTGATCCAGGCCGCCGTCTGGGGCCCCAGCGGCGGCAACATGCAGTGCTACGAGTACGTGGTGGTGACCGACCGCCAGGTGATGGCGCGGCTCGCCCCGCTATGGAAGCGGTGCGTCGACGCGTATCTGGCGACGACCGGGAAGTACGCCCCCGCGGGCATGGACGAGGCGGCGTACGGCCGGATGGTCGCGGCGATCGAGCATCAGCGCGACCACTTCGCCGACACCCCGGTACTGATCGTGCCGTGCTACCGGTTCCCGGAGCCGCGCCTGGACGAGGAGGGCCTGGCCGCGTCGGCGCGGGCGCTCGGCCCGGCGGGCACGGAGCACATGATGAACACGCAGACGCGTTTCCAGGCGCTGGCGGAGGGCTCCTGCGTCTATCCGGGAGTGCAGAACCTGCTGCTCGCGGCCAGGGGGCTGGGGCTCGCGGCGAACATCACCATCTGGCACCTGATGCTGGAGCAGGAGTGGAAGCGGGAGCTGGGCATCCCGGAGGAGATGGCGACGTTCGCCGCCGTGCCGGTGGGGTGGCCCGCGGGCAACTTCGGCCCGGTCCGGCGTCGGCCGGTGGCGGACGTCATCCACCGCGACCGCTGGTAGGGCGTGTTTCGAAAGCCCCGCCCGCTCGGCGGCGTCCGGCCCCGCGCCGCCCTCACCGGCACCCCCTGTCGGGTGACACTCGACGTCACCCGACGGGGCTGCGGCGGCGGCCAACTCCCGCGATTTTGCAGGATGTTGCCAGCAGAATCCCCTCTTCAACCCTTTGTCATGCCCACCCCATCTCGATAACCTGACGGTGTTCGGCATCCCTCTGGCCCGCCCCGGGCCCGAGGGCTTTTCTCTTCCCTCCACGCCCACCCCACAGAGCAGGAGCCCTCATGCCCCTACGCACCGCCGCCCGAACCCGGGCCCGCGCCTGTGCCGTGGCGGCCGTCATGGCCACGGCCCTCCTCGCGACCGGGCACCCGGCGTCCGCCGCACCGCGGGCGGACACGCCCGACCCGATGAACCGCGCGTTCGCCGAAGCGGCGGACGCGTACGGAGTACCGCGCGATCTGCTGGCCGCCGTCGGCTACGGCGAGAGCCGGCTCGACGGCCACGCGGGCGCGCCCAGTCAGGCGAACGGCTACGGCGTGATGCATCTGGCGAGCAACCCGGCCAACCGCTCCCTGGAGAAAGCCTCCGAGCTGACCGGCGAGAGCGCGGCCCGGCTGCGCCGGGACACGACGGCCAACATCCTCGGCGGCGCGGCCGTCCTGCGCGACCACGCCGACGCGCTGGGCCTGGACGCCGCCGAGCGCCGGGACGTGAACGCCTGGTATCCGGCGGTGGCCCGCTACAGCGCCGCCCAGGGCCCGGCCGCCGCGCTCTACGCGGACGCGGTCTTCACGTCCCTCGCCGAGGGCGTGTCCGCCACGGCGCCCGGCGGCGAGGAGGTCCTCGTACCCTCCCGGCCGGTCGACCCGGACAAGCGTGCGCTGTCGGCGTCCGACGTCTACGCCGCGAGCCCGGACTACCCCTCGGCGCGCTGGGTGCCCGCGTACTCCGGGAACTTCGTCGTCGGCCGCAAGGCCGCCATCGACAAGGTGGTCATCCACACCACCCAGGGGTCGTACGCCGGTTCCATCAGCTGGTACCAGAACCCGGCGTCGGAGGTCAGCGCGCACTACACGATCCGCTCCTCGGACGGCGAGGTCACCCAGTCGGTCCTGGAGAAGGACACCGCCTGGCACGCCGGCGGCACCAACTCCTCGTCCGTCGGGATCGAGCACGAGGGCTACGTCGACAACCCGGCCTGGTACACGGAGGCGATGTACCGGTCCTCCGCCGCCCTCACCAAGCACCTCGCGGCGCGGTACGGCATCCCGAAGAACCGGTCGCACATCATCGGCCACAGCGAGGCGCCCGGCGCCGACCACACGGACCCCGGCCCCAACTGGGACTGGAACCACTACATGGAGCTGATCGACGGCGACCCGGACAGCGGCGGCGACGGCCTGACCTTCCCCACGTACACGACCCAGCGGTCCGGCTCCACCGGCCCGCAGGTCAAGGCCGTGCAGACGCTGCTCAACGCGCAGGGTTACCAGGCGGGCGCGGCGGACGGCAGCTTCGGGCCCACCACGCAGAGCGCGGTGCAGGCGTTCCAGCGGGCCCGCGCTCTGGAGGCCGACGGGGTGGTCGGCCCGAAGAGCTGGACGGCCCTGCTGTCGGCGGGCACGACCCCGGCGCTGTCGCGGGGCAGTTCGGGCGACGCGGTGAAGCGGCTCCAGCGGTCCCTGACGGCGGCGCTCGGGACCACCGTCGGCGTGGACGGCGGTTTCGGCCCGGCCACGGAGACGGCGGTCCGCGGCTACCAGACCAGCCGGAAGCTCTCGGTCGACGGCAAGGTGGGCCCGGCCACGTGGGAGGCGTTGCAGAGCGGGAAGTGAGCGCGGGCCCGGGCGGGCCCTCCCCTGCTCCGGAGGGGCCGCCGGGGCCTGCCGGGCCGCGCCCGGGGCCCGGTACCGTCGTGGTGTGTGCTACTACGCGATGACGCACTACAAGCTGCACTTCGCCTGCGTTCCCTGCCGCGTGAGCTTCAAGCGGCATCCCTCGGGCGACCGGGAGCAGCCGTGCCCGAACTGCGGTCGCGCCCTCGTCTGCGCGGGCCACGACTTCGCGCCCCCACCGCGCCGTGACACCGCGGCCTGGGGCGCGGTGGCGGCCGTTCTGGGGGCGGGCCTGCGCTACGAGGGCCTGGAGCCGTGCGGCTGCGGCAAGCTGCCGCGTTTCCGGCCCCGGAGGCGCGCGGAGGTCAGGGCCCGGCTGGCCGTGGCGGCCCGGACGGGTCTGCCGGTCGCCGAGGCGTTGGCCCGCCGCGACCCGGCGACCCCGGAGGCGGACTGACCGCCACGGGCACGAGGCGCACGGCGTCCGGGGCGCGGCCTACTCCCCCGTGCCGACGGGGTACCCGATCTCCTTGACGTCCTCGGCCAGTTCGGCGGGGATCCGCTCGGGGGCGAGGGCGGCGATCACCTCGTCGGTCAGCGGTCGCAGCGCGTAGACGTGGCGTACGGCTTCGAGGTCCACGGAGACCTCGAAATGGTCCTCGGCCCACTCCTGGTAGGACTCGGGGGTGCCCGTGACGAGGAGCTGGAAGAGCCAGTCGGCCCCGTCGGAGTCCTCACCGTCCTCCGGGAACTCGATGGCGCCGGCCCGCCAGCGGTCGTCGTCGCTCGCGCGCCAGAGGCAGGCGGTGACGACGGGCATGCCGAACTCGTCGGTGAACGAAGGCTCGTCGACGTAACGGCGGAACACGGCGGGCACCTCGTCGAGCACCCCGGGCCAGGGGCCGTCGTCCACGTACGGGCTCATCGGCGACTCGTGGTCGAAGCCGCGCACGTACGCCCCGTCGGCGGAGAGGACCACGGAGTATTCTCCGCCCGAACCGTCCCGCATCGAGGCCATCGCCTCCGTCGGCGACCAGTGCGCGTCGTAGCTGTGCCAGCGGTGGTCCCATTCGGGACACAGGATCGCGTCGAGCATCGCCAGGGAACGGCAGAGGTCGGTGAGGGCGGATATGCCCGGCAGCCTGCGGGCCACGTCATGAACGCTCATGGTCATATCCAACCGCACCGGCCCGGCGGGGTCGTTCGCGCGCTCCCCCGAGAACCCGCCGGGCGGACGGTGCCCCCGCCCCGGGGGTCAGGGGCGCCAGTCGAAGGGGAAGTGCTTGCTGGATCCACCGCGGTACTCGTGCGAGAAGTCGAACCCTTCCGCGCGATCGCTCTCGACGACGCCCCACGTGGCGATCTGTCCGGGGCCGACCTCGGAGCCCGGAGCGTTGACCAGCTGAACGCGGCGGGAGGGGTCGGCCGTGGGACCGGTGAGGGCGGTCGCGCCGACGGAGACCTTGTCGTCGACCCGGGCCCGCCAGTACGAGAGATCCTCGGCGGCGTCGAAGTGGACCGGTGCGTGCCGCACCTCGCGCAGTTCGCTGATGAGCGAGCCGAACTGGCCCGGCCAGCCGCCGACATGACCGGCGAAGATCTGCTCCAGCGCTCCACGCTGGGCCTGGTCGCCCTTGGCGTCGATGTAGAGCATCACCTTCATCGTGGCCTCCGGGTCGCCCACCCACATGTTCCCGGCGAACTCGCCCAGTGCCACCACGCCCAGGCCGTCCAGGGAGACGTCCCCGAAGTGCCCCTCGTGGACCTGCCAGACCAGCGTGAAGAGGCAGTCTCCATGGGTCGGCGTCTGGGCGAACGTGCAGGGGCAGGGCAGCGCACAGCTGCACACGTCGAACCATTCACCCCGCAGGTGCCAGTCGGGCAGCGTGCCGTCGTTCGTGCCCGCCCGGACGACGGCGGGGGCGCTCTGCGATGCGGCGGAAGTGGTGCACATGGGGCCTCCAGATCATGTCTCACGTATACCCCTGGGGGGTATCTCGCTCACAAGGAAGAGACTAGAGCCCGGCCCACTTCCGGGTCAACTACCCCTACGGGGTATACAAATCGGCTCACTGACGCACGTGGTCCCGCACTCCCGAGGGAGTGCGGGACCACGTCAGCAGGTCACTTCAGGCCGAAGGCCCGGATGATCTCCTGGTCGACGACGAGCCCGCCGGGCCCCGCCGCGTGTGCCTTGAGCGAGACCGAGGTCGCGCCCTTCGACGGCGTGCGGAACGTGGCGGCCCACTCGCCGGTCTTCTTCTTGCGGAGGCCCACCTTCGTCCAGTGCTCGCCGTCGTCGTAACTGACCGACAGCGAGGCCTTGTTCGCCTTCACCGCACCGGGCAGCCACTCCTGGGTGGTGGAGGAGAGGCCGACCTCCATGGTGCGGCCGGCCCGGACGTCGCCCGCCAGGTCGGTGTCGACGGCGTAGTCCAGCTGGAGCATCGGGATGTCGGCCTGGGACGGGCCGCCCTCGTCCAGAGCGCCCGAGACGAAACCCCACTCGGAGTGGGTGCGGGTCGACGTCTTCCAGGTCTCCGCGTCCCGCTCCGAGTCGATGACCAGCCGGTACGGGAGCTTCTCGGCGGGAAGGTCCCAGACGTATCCGGCCCTGCCCGCCCCCTTCTTCAGTTCCTTGTCACCCTGGTAGAAGGCGTAGGAGGTGGTGTCGTACTCGTTCTCAGGCATCGAGCCGGAGTGGCCCGCGCCCGCGTCCGTCCACGGGGTGATATTGAACTGGACGTCGTTGGACGCCGTGCGGAACGGACCCCAGTAGCCGGTGCCGAGGCGGGGGCGGACCACCGGGGCGAACCACTCGGCGCGGTAGTCCCCGCCCGCCCGGTAGTCCAGCTCGGCGCTGCGCATCTCGTGCGCCCGGCCCGACTGCTCCGCGTCCAGGACCGCGTGGTTCTCGTACCAGAAGGAGTCGCCCGGCAGCGGGTTGACCCATTCGGTGCGGATGTCCGGGAACTGCTCGTACTCCTCGAAGCCGAGGCCGGGCCCGTACTCCGGGATGTCGTAGCGGTAGCCGCCGCCGAGCGTCTTCTCGTGGCCGTAGAAGGTGTTCTCCACCTGGGCGAGCTGACGGGGCGAGGGGGCGAACGTCAGCGAGCGGTCCGGGATCGTGCCGTCGTGGCGGTCCACCAGGTCGTACAGGTAGTCCGCGAACTTCTTCTGGTCGACCTTGACCTTCTTGCCGCGCTGCGCCGCCCTGATCAGGCTCTCGCCCGCGGAGGCCTGGACCGAGGCGACCGGGATGGAGGTCTCCTCGCCGTACGGGGTGTAGCTCTCCATCGCCACGCCGCGCTCGTCGTTGACGACGAACAGGGCCTCGGCCCCGGCCGCCAGCGCCGCCGCGAGGCGTTCGGCGGGAGCGACGCCGGCGCTGCGGGTGATGACGACGGCCTTGCCGCGCGCGTTCACACCCCGGTAGTCCGCCGGCGCGCCCTGCCCCGCGTACACCGCCTTCAGTTTCCGCCTGCTGTCCTCGGCGACCGCCGCGCCGCCCTGGACGAAGACCGGCACGTCCCGGCCGTCGGCCTCGACGTCGATCAGCTCCTCGCCCTGTCGCCAGCGGGTCAGGAAGCTGAAGCTGCCCTGTGTGACCTTCTCGGTGGGGCTCGCCCACACCTGGTCGTACGTCAGCGGGATCTGGAAGGCGTCGCGCTGGACGGTGCCGTCCGGGGCGGTGCGCGCCATGTCATAGCGGAGCTGGCGGGTCTCGGTCTCCTTCGGGGTCCGCACGTCGACCTTGCGGGCCTTGGAGGCGTCGAGGGTGACGGTGGTGGAGCCGGTGAGGATCGTCTCGGGGGCCGCGAGGAACGCGACCGCCTTGGAGTCGGGGCGGTCGCCGTCGACGTCCACCGAGGCCCAGGAGGTGTAGTTGCCGGGCGGCAGGCGCAGGGTGGTCGCGCCGCCGCTGACCTGGACGAGGCCGAGCTGCGGATCACCCAGCTCGGCGAGGACGACGACGCCGTCCATCGGCTTGCCCGACCGGTCCCGGAGCTTCACCGTCAGGTCGTGCAGCTCCTTCTCCTTGGTGAGCGCGAAGCCGGTGTGCGCGACCGTCGCGCCCGCCGCGTCGGTCGCGACGACCTGGCCGGAGAAGGTGGTGTCGTTGGCGACCTTCGCCGGGTCCAGTGACAGGACGGCCTCGGCGGTGCCGCCCGCCGGGACGGTCAGCGTGTCGGTGGACAGCGTGTACGCGGCCTCGTCCGTGTCGGTGGCGAGGTTGAGCGTGATGTCCGTGTCACCCGCGTTGCGGTAGGTGACGGTGCGCTCGGCGACCTGGTCGGACGGGCTGTGCGGCCAGTCGTAGGAGGCGACCTCGACCGAGCCGGTGGCCTCGATCGTCGTGTCGATCGCCGCCTTCACGTCGAGCCGGCCGGTGCCCTGCTCGTACGGGGTGTAGGCGTCGAGCTTCTTGGACGAGGTCATGAGCGCGTCCTTGACGCGCTGACCGGACCAGTCGGGGTGGCGCTGCTTCAGGATCGCCGCGGCGCCCGCGACATGGGGCGTGGCCATCGACGTACCGGACAGTGACTGGTACATGCCCTCGATGCCGGGGATCGACTGCGAGGCCGCCGCGTTGATGTCGACGCCGGGGGCCGACAGGTCGGGCTTCAGGCCGTGGGAGCGGACCAGCGGTCCCATCGAGGAGAAGGGGGCCCGGCCGTCCTGCTTGTCGACGGCGGCGATGGTGAGCGCCTGCGCCGCGGAGCCGGGCGAGCCGATGGTGCCCGCCCCGTACGCGTTGCCGGCGGCGATCACGAAGAGCGGGCCGCCGTTGGCCGAGAGGGAGTTCACGGCCTGGGACATCGGGTCGGCGCCGTCGTCGGGCACCGGGGAGCCGAGGCTCATGGAGACGACGTCGGCCCCTTCGGCCTTGGCCCACTCCAAGGCCTCGATGATCCCGGAGTCCGCGCCGGAGCCCTCGTCGCTGAGGACCTTGCCGACGAGCAGGTCGGCGGCCGGGGCGACGCCCTTGTTGGCGCCGCCGGAGGCGGCGCCGGTTCCGGCGATGGTGGAGGCGACGTGCGTGCCGTGACCGTTCTTGTCGTCGACCTCCTCGCCCGGGACGAAGCTGCGGGCGCCGACCACGCGGTCCTTGACGTCCGGGTGGTCGGCGTCGATGCCGGTGTCCAGGACGGCGACCTTGGTGCCTTTGCCGTCAAAGCCGTCGGCCCACGCCCGCGGGGCGCCCACCTGCGGCACCGACTCGGTCAGCAGCGTTTCGGACCGGCCGTCCAGCCAGAGCTTCGCGATCCCGCCGTCGAGCGAACGGGCCTTGTCGTTACGGGTGATGGCGCTCCAGAACGTCCGCGCGTCGTCCTTGTCGGCCGTGAGCGCGGCCCCGTTGACGGAGGCGAGGGTGCGGACCTTCTTCGCGCCGCGCGGGGCGGTGGGCAGGGCCTTGGCGCGGGCGGGCGGATAGGTGGCGATGAGCGGAACGGAGCCGGTGCCCTCGTCGTCGTAGCCCATCCGCACGAGGGCCGAGACGTTGAACAGCCGCCGGTCCAGGGCGCCGGACGCGATCAGCGTGGTGGCCTCGTCGGGCAGGACGTACACGTCCTCGCCCGCCTGCTGGATGCGGACGCCGCCGTCCCCGCCGTCGGGCCGGTCCACGGTGACGGTGTCCTGGTCGCCGGGGCCGTCCACGTAGCGCACGACGTCACCGGTGATCAGGGTGACGGTGTGGCTCTCGGTGCGTACGTCGGAGCGCGGGGTTTCGGCGCGGGGTACGGGGGCGGCGCCCGCGCTGCCCGCGAAGGGGACCAGCATGCCGCCCAGCAGGGCCGCCGAGGTCGCCAGGAGCAGGGCTCTGCGTCCCGGGCGAGCGGATCTCGCCCGGCCGGGAACGGAGGAGGGGGAAGAAGTCATGCAGCTGATCTACCGGTAGATCCGGGGCGACCGCTGCGTATCCGACGGGCGGGAAACCGCCGTGGCGGCAACCCGCCCGGGACGGACGGGGTGTTGACGGGAGGTTGACGGACGTTTCAGGCCACCGAGGCGAGCGGCTGTCCGCTGCTGTCGTGATGGATCGGGGTATGCGCCCCGGTGAGCGGTACGCCGCTGCCGCCGCGCCGGACCGCGACGATCTCGGCGGCGATGGACAGAGCCGTCTCCTCCGGCGTACGGGCACCGAGGTCGAGGCCGATCGGCGAGTGCAGCCGGGCCAGTTCACGGTCCGTGAGCCCGACCTCGCGCAGCCGGTCGTTACGGTCCAGGTGGGTGCGGCGGGAGCCCATCGCGCCGACGTAGGCGACCGGGAGGCGCAGGGCGGCCTCCAGCAGCGGGATGTCGAACTTGACGTCGTGGGTGAGGACGCAGAGCACGGTGCGCGCGTCGGTCGCGGTCCCGGCGAGGTAGCGGTGGGGCCAGTCGACGACGATCTCGTCGGCCTCGGGGAAACGGGCCGCGGTGGCGAAGACCGGGCGGGCGTCGCAGACGGTGACCCGGTAGCCGAGGAACTTCCCGGCACGGACCAGCGCGGCGGCGAAGTCGATGGCGCCGAACACGATCATGCGGGGCGGCGGAACGCTGGACTCGACCAGCAGCTCGATCGGCCGGCCGCAGCGCGATCCCTCCGCGCCGATGGCGAGCGGCCCGGTGCGGCCCGCGTCCAGCAGGGCGCGGGCCTCGGATGCGGCGGTCCGGTCGAGCGCCGGATGGCCGCCCAGCCCGCCCTCGTGGCTGCCGTCGGCGCGGACCAGGAGCGGGAGCCCGAGCAGTTCCGCGGGTCCGTCCGTGACCCGCGCCAGCGCGGCCGCCGTCCCCTCCGCGGCGGCCGCGAGCGCGGCGGCGAACACCGGGCGGGCGGGGTCGTCGTTGCGTACCGGTGTCACCAGGATGTCGATGACGCCGCCGCAGGTCAGACCGACCGCGAAGGCGTCCTCGTCGCTGTAGCCGAAGCGCTCGCGGACGGATTTCCCGTCGTCCAGGGCCTGTTGGCACAGTTCGTAGACGGCCCCCTCCACGCATCCGCCGGACACCGAACCGATGGCCGTGCCGTCGCGGTCGACGGCGAGGGCGGCGCCGGGCTGCCGGGGCGCGCTGCCGCCGACCGCCACGACCGTGGCGACGGCGAACTCGCGTCCCTGCGAGACCCACCGGTGCAGCTCTTCGGCGATGTCCAGCATGGCGTATCTCCTTAGGCGGGAAGGGGGCCCGGGCGTCAGTGGACGCCCAGCCAGCTCTCGATCGGGTTGAGGGCGAAGAAGACGATGAAGATCACCGTCAGCCCCCACATGAAGGCCCCGACCTCGCGGGCCCGGCCCTGGGCGAGCTTGATGGCGCTGTACGCGATGACGCCCGCGGCGACACCGGTGGTGATGGTGTACGTGAAGGGCATCAGGACCACGGTCAGGAAGACCGGGATGGCGACCGACCGGTCGCTCCAGTCCACGTGCCGGGCGTTCTGCATCATCATCGCGCCGATGACGACGAGGGCGGCGGAGGCCACCTCGGTCGGCACGATCGCGGTGAGCGGGGTGAAGAAGAGACAGGCGGCGAAGAAGAGTCCCGTGACGGCGGAGGCGAGCCCGGTCCGGGCCCCTTCGCCGACGCCGGTGGCCGACTCCACGAAGACCGTCTGGCCGGAGCCCGAGGCGACCCCTCCGATGACGCCGCCGGCGCCGTCGATGAACAGCGCCTTGGACAGGCCCGGCATGCGGCCCTTGTCGTCGGCGAGCTTGGCCTCGGTGCCGACGCCGATGATGGTGGCCATCGCGTCGAAGAAGCCGGCCAGCACCAGGGTGAAGACGATCATGCCGACCGTCATCACACCGACGTCTCCCCAGCCGCCGAACTCGACGTTCCCGAAGAGCGAGAAGTCGGGGGCGGAGACCGCGCTGCCCTCCAGCTCCGGCGGGCCGCTGCTCCACTTCTTGGGGTCGATGTCGACGATCGCGTTGATGACGATCGCGACCAGGGTGCCGACGGCGATGCCGATCAGGATCGCGCCGGGGATGTTGCGCGCCTGGAGCATGAAGATGAGCAGGAGGGTCACGCAGAAGATCAGGACGGGCCAGCCGGCGAGTTCACCGGCCGGACCGAGGGAGACCGGGGTCGCCGCGCCCTTGTGGACGAACCCGGCCTTGTAGAGGCCGATGAGGGCGATGAAGAGCCCGATGCCCATGGTGATGCCGTGCTTGAGCGCGAGCGGGATCGCGTTCATGATCAGCTCGCGGAGGCCGGTGACCACCAGGAGACAGATCACCACACCGTAGATCACACACATGCCCATGGCCTGCGGCCAGGTCATGTTGGGCGCCACCTGCGAGGCGAGCACACCGGAGACGCTGAGCCCGGCGGCGAGCGCCAGGGGCACTTTCCCGACGAAGCCCATGAGCAGGGTCGTCGCGGCCGCCGCGAACGCGGTCGCGGTGATCAGGCCGGGCTGGCTGAGGAGATTGCCGTTGACGTCCTCCCCGCCCAGGATCAGCGGGTTGAGCAGGAGGATGTACGCCATGGCCATGAAGGTCGTGACGCCGCCGCGCAGCTCGCGCGCGACGGTGGATCCTCGTTCGGATATGTGGAAGTACCGGTCGAGCCATGATCTTCCGGCGGGGACGCGCGAGCCTGGGCCCGCACCTTCCGGACTGGTCTTCGGTTCCACTGACTGCTGGGTCATGATGCCTGACTCCCAAGGTTCACAGGGGCACCCGCTTGGAGATTCCTGAATGCGGGATTTGGGATGACTGCGTCGGCCGCACGACCCGGGGACGGCCGGGACGGACTGTTGAAGCAGAACGGATGTGCCGGCGGCACGGATGGCCCGTGAGGCGATGCCGTGCGCGCGGCACGGCGAAGAACCGCGAGCGGTGCGGTACTTGGTGCCTCCGGGCGGTGCGGGGTGCGGAAAAGTGTGACGTTCTCGGCGCTGCGCACCGCCCGGAGAGTTCGGGGGGACTGCTCGGAGTCCGGAACTGCTCGGAGTCTGCCGGGCGACGACCGGTGGGAGGTCGCCCGGCAGGTCTCTCAGGTGCTGGTGAGGTGTTCGGGCCGCACCGGCGTCCTGTTGAGCTCAAGACCCGTCGCGTTCCGGATCGCCGCGAGGACGGCCGGGGTGGACGACAGGGTGGGGGCCTCGCCGACGCCGCGCAGCCCGTACGGGGCGTTATCGTCGGCGAGTTCGAGCACGTCGACGGGGATGGTCGGCGTGTCGAGGATGGTGGGCAGGAGGTAGTCCGTGAAGGACGGGTTGCGCACCTTCGCGGTCTTCGGGTCGACGATGATCTCCTCCATCACGGCGACCCCCATGCCCTGGAGGGTGCCGCCCTGGATCTGGCCGAGGACGGAGAGCGGGTTGAGCGCCTTGCCGACGTCCTGGGCGCAGGCCAGTTCGATGACCTTGACCAGACCCAGTTCGGTGTCGACCTCGACGACCGCGCGGTGCGCGGCGAAGGAGTACTGGACGTGGCCGTTGCCCTGTCCGGTGCGCAGGTCGAACGCCTCGGTGGGCCGGTGGCGCCACTCCAGCTCGATGTCGATCGCCTCGTCCTCCAGGACGTCGGCGAGATCGGCCAGCACCTCGCCGCCGTCGGTGACGACCTTGCCGCCCTCCAGGAGGAGTTCGGCGGTGGCCCAGGCCGGGTGGTAGGTGCCGAATTTGCGGCGGCCGATCTCCAGGACCTGTTCCCGGACGGCCTCGCAGGAGTTCTTGACCGCGCCGCCGGTGACGTACGTCTGGCGGGAGGCGGACGTGGATCCGGCGGAGCCGACGCGGGTGTCGGCGGGGTGGATGGTGACCTGGTTGACACCGAGTTCGGTACGGGCGATCTGGGCGTGCACGGTGACGCCGCCCTGGCCGACCTCGGCCATCGCGGTGTGCACGGTGGCGACCGGCTCGCCGTTGATGACCTCCATCCGCACGCGGGCGGTGGAGTAGTCGTCGAAGCCCTCGGAGAAGCCGACGTTCTTCAGGCCGACCGCGTAGCCGACACCCCGCACGACGCCTTCGCCGTGGGTGGTGTTGGAGAGCCCGCCGGGCAGCGCGCGGACGTCCACGGAGGTGCCCTCGCTGCCCGCCGACAGCCACTGCTGCTCAGGCGGCAGCGGCCGGGACTTGACCCGGCGCAGCAGTTCGGCGACCGGGGCCGGCGAGTCGCAGGGCTGTCCGGTGGGCAGCAGGGTGCCCTGCTCCATGGCGTTGAGCTGCCGGAACTCCACCGGGTCCATGTCCAGCTTGGCCGCCAGCTTGTCCATCTGCGCCTCGTAGGCGAAGCACGCCTGGACCGCGCCGAAGCCGCGCATCGCGCCGCAGGGCGGGTTGTTGGTGTAGAGCGCGATCGCCTCGATGTCGACGTCCTCGATGACGTACGGGCCGACCGAGAGCGAGGAGGCGTTGCCGACGACCGCCGGGGAGGCGGAGGCGTAGGCCCCGCCGTCCAGGACGATGCGGCACCTCATGTGCGTGAGCTTGCCGTCCTTGGTGGCGCCGTGCTCGTAGTGGAGCTTCGCGGGGTGCCGGTGGACGTGTCCGAAGAAGGACTCGAACCGGTTGTAGACGATCTTGACCGGCTTGCCGGTGCGGAGCGCCAGCAGGCAGGCGTGGATCTGCATCGAGATGTCCTCGCGGCCGCCGAAGGCCCCGCCGACGCCGGAGAGCGTCATACGGACCTTCTCCTCGGGCAGGCCGAGGACGGGGGCGATCTGGCCGAGGTCCGAGTGCAGCCACTGGGTGGCGACGTACAGCTCGACGCCGCCGTCCTCGGAGGGCACCGCGAGGCCGGACTCGGGGCCGAGGAAGGCCTGGTCCTGCATGCCGAAGGTGTAGTCGCCGGTGACGATGACGTCGGCGCGCTTCGCGGCCTCGTCGGCGTCGCCGCGGATGATCGGCTGGCGGTGCACGATGTTGGGGTGCGGGACGTGGCCGATGTGGTGGTCGTCGCGGCCCTCGTGCACGAGCACGGCGTCGGGAGCGGTCGCCGAGGCCTCGTCGGTGACGAGCGGCAGCTCGCGGTACTCGATCCTGATCTTGGCGGCGGCGCGGCGCGCGGTCTCCGGGTGGTCGGCGGCCACGATGGCGACCGGCTCGCCGTGGTGACGGACCTTGCCGTGGGCGAGAACCGGGGTGTCCTGGATCTCCAGGCCGTAGTTCTTCATCTCGGCGGGCAGGTCGTCGTAGGTCATCACGGCGTAGACGCCGGACGTCGCCAGCGCCTCGGAGGTGTCGATGGAGACGATCTCGGCGTGCGCGACGGTGGAGCGCAGCGTCTGGCCCCAGAGCATGTCCTCGTGCCACATGTCGGAGGAGTAGGCGAACTCCCCGGTGACCTTGAGGGTGCCGTCGGGGCGGAGCGTGGACTCGCCGATGCCGCCCTTGGTGGGCGAGCCCTGGGTGATCTTGGTGGGGGTGCCGGCCGGTGCGGTCCGGGCCTCGGGTGTCGTCGTCATGACTGGACCGCCTCTTCCTGACGGGCGGCCGCGAGGCGGACCGCGTCGAGGATCTTCTCGTAGCCGGTACAGCGGCAGAGGTTGCCGGAGAGCGCCTCACGGATGTCCTGGTCGGACGGCGAGGGGGTGTTCTCCAGCAGCTCGTCGGCGGCGACCAGCAGGCCGGGGGTGCAGAAGCCGCACTGGACGGCTCCGGCGTCGATGAACGCCTGCTGGATCGGGGAGAGTTCGACGGCCTCGCCGGTCTGGCCGTCGGTGGGCCTGGACTGCCAGCGCTTGGCGGCGTCCAGGCTGGTGCCGCAGGCGCCGGAGGCGCAGCCGCCGCCGGGGTGGGCGTCCTCGCGGTGCTTGGCGTAGTCGGCCAGGCCCTCGACGGTGACGACCTCGCGGTCCTGGACCTGGCCGGCGGCGACGAGGCACGCGCAGACCGGGACGCCGTCGAGGCGGACGGTGCAGGATCCGCACTCGCCCTGCTCGCAGGCGTTCTTGGAGCCGGGCAGGCCCATGCGCTCGCGCAGGACGTACAGGAGGGACTCGCCCTCCCACACGTCGTCGGCTTCCTGCTGACGGCCGTTGACCGTGAAATTGACTCGCATGGTTACGCAGCTCCTTCCAGCGTGCGGCCCGCGCCGCGGTACTGCTCCCAGGTCCAGCCGAGCGTGCGGCGGGCCATGATGCCGACCGCGTGCCTGCGGTACTTCGCCGTGCCGCGCACGTCGTCGATCGGGTTGCAGGCGCCGGACGCGAGGGTGGCGAACTGCTGGGCGACCGCGGGGGTGATGATCTTGCCGTTCTCCCAGAACCCGCCCTCTTCGAGCGCGGCGTTCAGGAACTCCTCGGCCGCCTCGGCCCGGACCGGGGTGGGGGCGGCCGAGCCGATGCCGGTGCGCACGGTGCGGGTCTCGGGGTGCAGGGCGATGCCGAACGCGCAGACGGCGATGACCATGGCGTTGCGGGTGCCGACCTTGGAGTACTGCTGGGGTCCGTCGGCCTTCCTGATGTGCACGGCGCGGATCAGCTCGTCCGGCGCCAGGGCGTTGCGCTTGACCCCGGTGTAGAAGGCGTCGATGGGGATCAGCCGCGTTCCGCGTACGGATGCGGCCTCGACCTCGCAGTCGGCCGCGAGCAGGGCCGGGTGGGCGTCGCCCGCCGGCGACGCGGTGCCGAGGTTGCCTCCGACACCGCCGCGGTTGCGGATCTGCGGGGAGGCGACGGTGTGCGAGGCGAGCGCCAGACCGGGCAGCTCGGCGCGCAGGTGCTCCATGATGCTGCTGTACGGCACGGAGGCGCCGAGCCGCACGCTCTCCTGGCCCACCTCCCACTCGGACAGCTCACCGATGCGGTTCAGGTCCAGGAGGTACTCGGGCCGCCGGTGGTCGAAGTTGATCTCGACCATCACATCGGTGCCGCCCGCGATGGGCACAGCGGTGGGGTGCTCGGCCTTGGCGGCGAGCGCCTCCTCCCAGCTGGCGGGGCGAAGGAAGTCCATGAGTGGCTCTCTTCTTCTCAATCGGGTCGTTCGCCGGGGAGCTGGGGACGGCCGGCCCTCGACTGGCTCGTTCATATGGTGTTCACGTGGTGTGTGGCCCAGTACACAAGCCCTGCTCCTACCGGTGCAGTCACCGAAACACTGAAGGAGTTGGCTGGTGTCCGCCCTCGTCTTGTAGATTCGAACGAATGGCGGGAATCAGTAACCTCGCCGCAATCAACAGATACCCGTATCCCTCACGGCTCCCCCACCCCACGGCCTCCTTCACCCACTTCCACCCCCACCTGCTCCTTCGAGAACTTCACCTGCTCCCCCTACGGAAAGATCGGCGGCGACGAGATGCGGCTGCGCGCACTGCTGGAGAACGACGCGCTGGGCCTGCGGCTGCTCGGCGGCGAGGACGAGCTGGACCGCTCGGTCCGGGGCGTCATGACGACCGACCTGCGCGATCCCAGCCGCTACCTCTCCGGCGGGGAGCTGGTGCTCACGGGCCTCGCCTGGCGCCGGGACGCGGCGGACTCCGAACCGTTCGTCCGGATCCTGGCGGGCGCCGGGGTGGCCGGTCTCGCGGCCGGCGAGGCGGAGCTCGGCGACATCCCCGGCGATCTGGTCGAGGCGTGCGCGCAGCACCGCCTCCCCCTCTTCGCCGTGAACGAGACCGTTGCTTTCGCGACGATCACCGAGTACGTCGTCCGCCAGGTCTCCGGTGAGCGGGCGGGCGACCTGGCAGCCGTGGTGGACCGGCACCGACGGCTGATGACCTCGGGCCCGGCGGGCGGCGGCCCCGAGGTGGTCCTGGACCTCCTCACCTCCGACCTGGACCTGCGGGCCTGGGTCCTCTCCCCCACCGGCCGCCAGATCGCGGGGGCGGGCGCCCCGCTGCCCGGACCGCTGGCCGCGGTGCTGGCCGGGCACCACCTGGCCGCGACCCGTACCGGCCGCCGGGGCCCGCACCGGGCGGCGGTCGCCGGCACGACGTATTCGCTCTTCCCGATCCGGAACACCGGCCGGGGCGCGGTGCCGGCCGCCCGCGACGTTCGGGAGTCGGTGCTCTCCGACTGGCTGCTGGCGGTCGAGGCCGACGCCTCGGACTGGCCCGCCGCCCGGCTCGACCTGCTCCAGGGCGTCACCCAGCTGATCGCGGTCGAGCGCGACCGCCGCGACGCGGCCCGTACGGTACGCCGCAGGCTCGCCCAGGAGGTCCTGGAGCTGGTCCAGGCGGGCGCCGCCCCCGCCGAGATCGCGGCCAGGCTGCGGGTCGCCGCGCCGGTCCTACTGCCCGGCCTCGGCGTGGCCCCGCAGTGGCGGGTCGTGGTGGCCCGGGTCGACTGGAGCGCCGGGGGCCAGGCGGCCGCCGGCGACATCGCGAGCGGTCCGGTGGCCCAGGCGCTGCTGGAGGAGATCCTCGTCGACCCGGCGGTCAGCGGCCCCGACTCGGCCGACCGGATCGCCGTCGCCCACACGGGCGAGGAGGCCATCGCCCTGGTGCCGCTGCCCACGGCCACCACCGCGGCCGCGGGCTCCGGGGAGGGCGCTTCGGGCGAAGCCGCGCGGGCGGACGTCGAGGACGCCGACGCCCTCGACGAGGAACCCGGGCTGCACGCCGACGCACTGCTCGCCTCCGTACGCGAGCCGCTCTCCGCGGGACTCGCCGACGACGGCCGGCTGACACTGGGTGTCAGCGCGGCCGTGCATTCCGCCGAAGGGCTGCGCGGCGCGCTGGAGGAGGCCCGGCACGCCCGCCGGGTGGCCGCGGCCCGTCCGGGGCGGGTCTGCGCGGCCGGTCACCACGAGCTGGCCTCGCACGTGCTGCTGCTGCCGTTCGTCCCCGACGACGTCCGGCGTGCCTTCACCGCCCGGCTGCTGGACCCGCTGCGCGACTACGACCGGCGCCATCGGGCGGAGCTGATCGAGACGCTGGAGGCCTTCCTGGACTGCGACGGGTCCTGGACCCGCTGCGCGGCCCGGCTGCACCTGCACGTCAACACGTTGCGCTATCGCGTCGGGCGAATCGAGCAGTTGACGGGGCGTGACCTTTCGCGTCTGGAGGACAAGCTCGACTTCTTCCTCGCCCTGCGCATGAGCTGACCTTCGGGCCGCGCGACGGGGCCCGGCGGGCCCCGTCGCGCCCCGGCCGATTGTGAAATCTTTCACCTGACATTGTCCGGACCCCTTGGCCCGGCGTGCCAATCCGTGCTGAGATGCGCCGTACCCAACAGCACAATGGCGCGCTCGGGGAGGGCAATGTGGCGCATACCGCCATGTCTGGTTCCGGAACGACAGCAGATGACGATCCTCCGCTCCAGACCGCGGTATGGCGGCTGCGCTCACGCGCCTGCTGGACTGACGCGGCCGCGCTGCTGGAGCACGACGCGAGCACGGAACCGGCCGCCGCTCTCCAGCGCACCGCGCTGCTGACCGAGCGGTGTCTCTACACGGGAGAGGGCTGGACCGACGCCGAGGACGCCCTGCGCACGGCGGAGGCCATCGCCCGCACCGACGACGAGCGCGGGTCCGCCGCCTCCGAGCGGGGCCATCTGGCGTACGCCTCGACCCTCCTGGCGGTACGGGACCGGGCCGACGAGGCGAGCGTGGCGCTGAGCCGGTCGGCGGCGCTGCTGGCGCCCGCGTCCCCGGCCCGGCCGCTGCTGGACTTTCGGCGCGGGCTGATCGCCCAGAACATCGCGGAGTCGCCACAGTCGGCGCGCGCCGCGTTCCGCCGGGCGCACGCCGGTGCGGCGAACCGGGGCGACGAGTTGCTCCTCTCGTCCACCTGGCGGCATCTGGCGGCGCTCGCCCTGCGCGAGGGGGAGCTGGCCGAGGCCCGGCACGGCTTCGCGGAGTCCCTGCGGATCCGGGAGGAGCTGGGGTTCCTGGTCGGTACGGCCCCGGCGCTGATCTCCCTCGCGAAGACGGAGGAGGAGCCGGAGGCGGCGCGGCTGCGGGCCGAGGCAGGCCGGCTGTTCCGGCTGCTGGGCGGCGTGCCCACCTGGCTGGCCCCTCACCTGGGCCCCCCGGCCCCGCGCACCGCCGAGGCGAGCTGAGGCAGGGTCGTCCCGCGGCCCCCCGGGGCCGCGGACACCGCCCCGGTCAGCCGTCGGCGCCGGCGAAGTGTTCGCGGACCAGGGCCTGGACGACGGCGAGGTCCTGGGAGACGAGGGCGTCGAGCAGGGCGGTGTGCTCGGAGGCGTCGGCCAGCAGGTCGGCCCGGCGGGTCGCGGGGCCCGAGACCAGCGGCCACTGGGAGCGCCGGTGCAGTTCGTCGGCGACGGTCACGAGCTGCTCGTTGCCCGACAGCGTGAGGACCGCGCGGTGGAAGGCCCGGTCCGACTCGGCGTAGGCGGCCCGGTCGCCGACGGCCGCCGCCGTGACCGTGGCCTCCGCCAGCGGGCGCAGACCGCTCCAGCGGTGCGCCGGGACCGTACGGGCCAGGCTCAGCATCACCGGGACCTCGATCAGCGCCCGCACCTCGGCCAGTTCGGCCAGTTCGCGGGGGCCGCGTTCACTGACCCGGAAGCCGCGGTTCGGCACGACCTCGACGGCTCCCTCGACGGCCAGCCGCTGCATGGCCTCGCGCACCGGCGTGGCGGAGACCCCGAAGCGGGCGCCGAGCGCGGGGGCGGAGTACACCTGGCCGGGCACCAGCTCCCCGCCGACGAGGGCGGCGCGCAGGGCGTCCAGGATCTGGCCGCGGACGGAGTGGCGCTGGACGACGGCACGCGGCGCGGGAGGCTCGCTGTGGGTGTGTTCGCCCCGGGCCGCCTGTTCTCCCTCGGCCGGGCGCCCGCCGGTCCGCGGGGCTCCCGCCTGCTCGCATCCGGCCTGCGTGCCCCGGGCCTGTTCCGGCACCCGGCACTCCGGCATCCGGGCTTCCGCCGGGGTGCGCGGGAACGCTCCCAGGGCGTACGCCGGACGTGCGCTCTCGCGCGCGCTGCCCTGCTCCACCCGGACCTCCTCCGCCTGCCACGGGCCGACTCGCGTGCGCCGGACCTCCTGTGCACGATAGAGGGAGGAGGCTGCGGTTCAAACATCGACGGCATCGGGTAAGGTAAGCCTTACCTGCAAACGATCCCGATTCGGTGGTCCCCTGCATGACCCTCTCCCCGCCGTTCACCGGCACCGCGACGTCCCCCGTGACCGCCGCGTACACCCGCCTGACCGAGGTGTTCCCCGGGCTGCGGGCCGACGTGCTCGACGGCGACGCCGTGGCCCCGTCCGGAGCGGGCTGGGTCGGCGCGGCGGAGCTGGCCGCCGGTGGCCCCGCCGTGGACGCCTTCCTCGCCTGGGACAACGCCCAGGTGCTGCGCGACTACGGCCGGCAGGCCCGTCCGGACGTGGTGGCGAGCTTCGGTCTCCACCGGTACGCCTGGCCCGCCTGTCTGCTGGTGACGGTGCCCTGGTTCCTGCAGCGCCGGGTGCCCCGGATCCCGGTCGAGGACGTGGCCTTCCAGCGGGCGCTGGGGCATCTGACCGTGCGGGTCCGGGAATTCGTCTGTCTGCCGGACGACCCGGCCGCCACCCTGCCCGGTGCCCGGGTGGTCGCGGACGAGGCGGCGCTGCGGGCCGAGGTCCTGACCTCCCTGACCGAGCACCTCGGTCCGGTACTGGAGGGCTTCGGGCCGCGCATGCGGCGCGGGAAGCGGGCCCTGTGGGGGATGGCGACCGACGAGATCGTCGAGGGCCTCTGGTACATCGCGCACCTGCTCGGCGAGGAGCGCCGCGCCATGGCCGAGCTGGAGCTGCTGCTGCCCGGCACGACCAAGCCGTACGTCGGCACCGCCGGCTTCCGCGAGCTGACCGGACCCGACGGCCGGTCGCTGCCGACCCGGGACCGGGCGAGCTGCTGCCTCTTCTACACGCTGCGCCCCGAGGACACCTGTGTGACCTGTCCGCGTACCTGTGACACGGACCGGGTGCGGAAACTCGCCGCAGCTTCCTGATCCACACCGCCCGTCCGAATGACGTGGAATCGAACGCGACCCGACTCGGTCGAGCGACCGTTCGAGAAGATTCCACCCATCGATAGCCTCTCCCACCCCCATGGCGTGCTCTTGTCCCGAAACCACCGGAGCGGGACGGGAATTCCGTCACGATGGCGCACGAAACGCCCTACGTGACGCAAGGGACCGCGCATGAGACTGACCGACATATCGCTTGACTGGCTGCTTCCGGGCGCCGTACTGCTCGTGGGGGTCATGGCGGCGGTGACGGTGGTCGCACGCGGCAAGCGTGCCGCCGGCAAGGCCGCGGCCGACGACTCCTGGGAACGCAGCGAGGAGCGCCGCAGACGCAAGGAAGCGCTGTACGCCACCGCCAGTTACGTCCTGCTGTTCTGCTGCGCGGCGGTCGCCGCCGCGCTCTCCTTCCACGGGCTCGTCGGCTTCGGCCGGCAGAACCTGAACCTCACCGGAGGCTGGGAGTATCTGGTCCCGTTCGGGCTGGACGGGGCCGCGATGTTCTGTTCGGTGCTGGCCGTACGGGAGGCGAGCCACGGAGACGCGGCGCTCGGCTCCCGGCTGCTGGTGTGGACGTTCGCCGGGGCCGCCGCCTGGTTCAACTGGGTGCACGCCCCCCGGGGCATGGACCACGCGGGCGCACCGCACTTCTTCGCGGGGATGTCCCTCTCGGCCGCGGTGCTCTTCGACCGCGCGCTGAAGCAGACCCGCCGCGCCGCGCTGCGCGAACAGGGCCTGGTGCCCCGGCCGTTGCCGCAGATCCGGATCGTCCGCTGGCTGCGGGCGCCCAGGGAGACCTTCGGCGCCTGGTCGCTGATGCTCCTGGAGGGCGTCCGCACCCTGGACGAGGCGGTGGACGAGGTGCGGGAGGACCGCAGGGAGCGTGAGCAGGACCGGCTCCGCCGACGCGACCAGGAGAAGCTGGACCGGGCCCGTATCAAGGCCCTGAACCGGCAGAACCGGGTCTGGGGACGCGGTGGACGGGGCGACCGGCAGCAGGACGTGCCCGCCATCGCCGCGGGCGGCGCGGCGCCGGCCGTCGCGGAGCCCGCCATAGCAGAGCCGGGTCAGCTGCCTCTGCGACCCCGGCCATCCCTGCAAGCCGTCGGCCCGAAGCAGGCGGACGGTTCGGGCTCGAAGAGCCTGGACGCTTCGAGCCGGGGAAGTGACCCGCGGACCGTCGACCTCACTGCCGAGGACGACACCCAGACACTCCCCCGGCTCGACTCGCTGGAACAGAAACTGAAGGATCTGGAGCAGCAGTTCGGGTGAGAGCGCCGTGCGGCGGAGGGCCCCTCAGGACCTTCCGCCGTGCAGCTCGAACCAGACGACCTTGCCCAGGGCCTGTGCCTCCACGCCCCAGGCGTCGGCCAGACTCCGGACCAGGATCAGGCCCCTGCCGTGCGTACCGTCGTCGGCGTTCGGTACGTACGGCGCGGGCAGATCCTCCGAGGCGAAGTCCTGGACCTCCACCCGCAGTCGGGCCGGCGTCGCCGTGGCGGTGACCACGGCCCCGTGCCGGGTGTGGATGAGAGCGTTGGTCACCAGCTCGCTCACCAGCAGCTCCGCCGCCTCGGTCCGCTCCTCGTCGGAGCTGTCCCGGAGGAACTCCCGCAGCTCCCGGCGCACTTCGCCCACCGCCGACCGTTCGGTGTGGCCCACCCTGCGGCGCATCCGGGTCGGCGGTGGCCCCTCGCCCGGTCTCCGGCCACGGGGGCCACGCCCCTCGATGACCGCGGTCCTTCTCTGACGCTTCGCCATTTCCCCCGCCCGCACAGTGGACCGACCTCCTCTGACCCGGCCGCTCGTCGAACAGCCTCACGAGATGCATGCCCCTGTACGTACACGGTCACGCTTGTCGACTCGTCAAGAGGTGAACGGTCAGGAGCGGCGAGGGGCGCACGGAACATCCCACCCGCGCACGCCATCACCGCACAGGCGCAGCTCCGGCCAACATCTGGCGTGTGCGCCGGAGTTGACGTCAGCAGCGGCCTGAGGGGCAGGGTCAGGCCGGCCCCCACCGACTCAAGGACGGGGAACGTTACGGAGGTTGGAACGGGCCATCTGGAGCATCCGGCCCACTCCGCCGTCGAGCACGATCTTGCTCGCGGAGAGCGCGAAGCCGGTGACCATGTCCGCGCTGATCTTCGGCGGGATGGAGAGCGCGTTCGGGTCGGTGACCACGTCGACGAGCGCGGGCCCCTTGTGCTTGAAGGCGTCCTTGAGCGCGCCCTGCAACTGCTTGGGCTTCTCCACGCGTACACCGTAGGCGCCGGCCGCACGGGCGATGGCGGCGTAGTCGGTGTTCGCGTTGTCCGTCCCGTAGGACGGCAGGCCCGCCACCAGCATCTCCAACTCGACCATGCCGAGCGAGGAGTTGTTGAACAGGACGACCTTCACCGGCAGGTCGTGCTGGACCAGGGTGAGGAAGTCGCCCATCAGCATGGAGAATCCGCCGTCGCCGGACATCGCGACGACCTGCCGGTTCAGGTCGGTGAACTGGGCGCCGATCGCCTGCGGCAGGGCGTTGGCCATCGAGCCGTGGCTGAACGAACCGATCACCCGCCGCTTGCCGTTGGGTGTCAGGTAGCGGGCGGCCCACACGTTGTTCATGCCGGTGTCGACGGTGAACACGGCGTCCTCGTCGGCCATCTCGTCCAGCACCGAGGCGACGTACTCGGGGTGGATCGGGACGTGCTTGTCGACCTTGCGGGTGTAGGCCTTGACCACGCCCTCCAGGGCGTTCGCGTGCTTCTTCAGCATCCGGTCCAGGAACTTGCGGTCGGACTTGGGCTTCACCCGGGGCGTCAGGCAGCGCAGGGTCTCCCGCACATCGCCCCAGACCGCGAGGTCGAGCTTGGAGCGGCGGCCGAGGTGCTCGGGGCGCACATCGACCTGGACGATCTTCACATCGTCCGGGAGGAAGGCGTTGTACGGGAAGTCCGTGCCGAGCAGGACGAGGAGGTCGCACTCGTTGGTCGCCTCGTACGCGGCGCCGTAGCCGAGCAGCCCGCTCATCCCGACGTCGTACGGGTTGTCGTACTGGATCCACTCCTTGCCGCGCAGCGCGTGCCCGACCGGGGACTTGACCTTCTCGGCGAACTCCATGACCTCGGCGTGCGCCCCGGCCGTGCCGCTGCCGCAGAACAGCGTCACCCGTTTGGCCTCGTCGACCATGCGGCAGAGCTTGTCGATCTCGTCGTCGCCGGGCCGTACGGTCGGCCGCGCGGTGACGAGGGCGTGCTCGACGCTCTTCTCGGGGGCTGGCTTGGAGGCGATGTCGCCCGGCATCGAGACGACGCTGACGCCGCCGCGCCCGATGGCGTGCTGGATCGCCGTCTGGAGCAGCCTCGGCATCTGCTCCGGGTTGGAGATCATCTCGTTGTAGTGGCTGCACTCCTGGAACAGCAGCTCCGGATGGGTCGCCTGGAAGTAGCCGAGACCGATCTCACTGGAGGGGATGTGCGAGGCGAGGGCCAGCACCGGGGCCATCGAGCGGTGCGCGTCGTACAGGCCGTTGATGAGGTGCAGGTTGCCCGGCCCGCAGGAGCCGGCGCAGGCCGCGAGCTCGCCGGTGACCTGCGCTTCCGCACCGGCCGCGAAGGCGGCGGTCTCCTCGTGGCGGACGTGGATCCAGTCGATGGCCGGGTTACGCCGGATGGCGTCCACGACGGGGTTCAGGCTGTCGCCGACGACGCCGTACAGGCGTTTGACACCTGCCCTGGCGAGGATGTCGACGAACTGCTCCGCCACGTTCTGCTTGGCCATGGGTGCGCACCCTTCCTTGCCCGTGCTCCGTGCACTTCGGTTGTCCGGACTCCGGAGCCCGAAACACCGTTGCGGCGAGCTCCGGAATCCATCAACCCACGGCGTGCGCGGTTACGCCTCCCAGACCGCGGCGCAGGTGCGGTCGTCGGCGTACCCCTTGATCCGGAGCTGGGTGTCGGCGAGGAAGGCGGGCAGTCCGGGCGGTCCGGCGCTCCCCCAGCGCTCGGCGAGCTCGCCGGGGAGCGCCGGCTCGCCGCGCATCGGCTCGGCGAGTCCGTTGCTGCACAGCAGCAGCGTGTCGCCTGGGCGGGCCACGGAGGCCCGGAAGCGGAAGGGCTCGGCGGGCTGCCGCGCGGGTCCGTCGGCGTTCGGGGACGACGGTGCGGCGATCTGAAGGTCCATGGTCAGCCGGTCACCGTCCGGGCCCTCCTCCTGCTCGTCACCCGCCGGCGGGCCGCCGCCCTCCGGGACGTGGGGCTCCAGGTCCTGCCAGCGTCCGTCGCGGAGGCGGAAGAGGCCGCCGCCGCCGACGCCGAAGAAGACCCGGGTGCGGCAGTCCGGGTCGGCAGACAGCAGGAGGCACCGGAGGCTCGCGGTGTACGCGCCCGACGCGATGCCGAGTTCGGCGGCGCGGGCGCGCAGCTTGCCGTACGTACGGTCGGTGAGCCGGTGCAGCCCGGCCCTCAAATCGTCCCGGCGGCCCGCTCTTATGTCCTCGGAGAGCCGGAGGTGGCTGCGGGCGACGGCACCGCCGATCCAGCGGCAGGCGTCGGCCGCGGCGAGGTGCGCCGCTTCGCCGGCCCGGTCGCCGCCGGCCACGGCGACGAGGACGAGGGCGCTCTCGGCCGCCCCGAAGCGGGCGGTGAGCAGCCCGTCGCGCCGGGGTTCTCCGCGGAAGCGGGCGGAGTCACCGCGTACGGAGGCGGTGCGCAGGGTGTACGTCCCGTACCGCGCGCCGTCCAGGACGGTGTCGGGGGCGAGGCCGTCCAGGTTCTCCGAGGTGGCGGAGGGCAGGGCGGCGGGCTCGGCGTCGTAGGTGGGCGGCCGGTCCCCGAGGTGGCCGATCGACGGCCGGCCGCCGGTCGCTTCGCCGTCGGCGGGATCCGGCGGAAGTGCGTGCAGGGCGCCGGGGTCGGGCGCGAGGGCGGGCTCGGGCGCTTCCGGCACGCGCGGCGCGGCGAACGTCCGGGGCCCCGGCTGCCCGGCGGGCGCCTCCCAGGGGGCGGGAAAGACGGTGGTGCGGGGGGCGGCCGGCTCCGGCCCGGCGGGTGCGGCCGCATGCGGCACCGGATTCCGCTTCGGCACCGGCACGGGGGTCGGCTCCGGCTCCGGCACGGCATCAGTGGCCCGCGCCGGCTGCCGGTCGGGCTCCGGTGCCGGAGCCGGATTCCGCTCCGGTTCGGCATCAGCGGCCCGCTCCGGCTGCCGGTCGCGCTTCGCATACGCGTCCCAGGCCGACCGGGGGTCGGGCATGAGCTCCGGAGCCGCTTCAGGATCCGGGACGGGGTCCGGGACAGAGTCCGGGACGGGGTCCGGGACGCAGTCCGGCAACGGCTCCCGCTGCGCCACCACGGGCCGGCTCCGTTCGGGCGGCGGCCGGTACGCGTCCGCGTACGGGTCCTCGTACGCGTCGCCGTACGGGTCCCGGACGGTCTCGGGCACAGCAGCCCGGTGGTCGCCCACCGGGCTGCTCACCCGGCTGCTCACCGTGTCCGACACGGAGTCGAAGCGGTCGTCGAGGCTGTCGGCCGCACGGCCGGGACCGGTGTCGTGCGCGGTCTCGTCGTACAGCTTGCGCCACCAGTCGTCCTCGTGGGCGGCGGGCTTCTCCCCCTGCTGACTCATGCCCATATTGTCCACCGCGAAGGCGGCCCGAAAACGGGACATCGGGAAAATGTGGCGCGCGCATGGGTCCGAGTGAGCGGCGTCCCGGGGAGTCGGGAGCCGGCGCGAGGGGCACCTCGACGGTCGCCCCGGCGGGCACGGTGACACGGTGACGGACTTCCGGCCGAGCGACGCGATCGTGGAGCGGACGGTCGAGCCGTCGTTCCCGGTGACGCCCGCGACCTTCAGCGAGAGGGGGACCGGCTGGCCGCTCGTGTTGGTGTAGGGCACGGCGACGGTGGTGCGGTCGCTCCTGTCCTGCGGCCGGTTGAAGGTGCCGCCCTGTACCGCCGGTGCGCCGAGCACGGGCGTACGCACGGCGCGGTCGACGTCGAGACGGCCGCCTCCGGTCTCGCGTACGTCGCCGGGGACGGCGCTCCGTGCCGAGGAGACGAGGGCCGCCTTGGTCTGCTGGGCGGTCCAGTCGGGGTGACGCTGCTTCACCACGGCGGCGGCGCCCGCGACATGCGGGGCCGCCATCGACGTACCGGACAGGGACCGCTACGCGCCCGTGCCCCGGCCGCCCGCGGCGGCGGCGGAGATCGCGACATGGGTGCCGTGGCCCTGGCGGTCGTCGGTGGTGTCGGTGTCGGTGAAGTTCTCAGACGCGGTGATCCGGCCCTGGAGGTCGGGGTGGTCGGCATCCGCCCCGGTGTCCAGGACGGCGACCCTGGCGCCGGTCCCGTCGTAGTCGGCGGCCCGGGCGAGGTCGGCGCCGACCTGTTTCATCGACTTGTCGAGACTGGCCTGAACCTTGCGATCGAGCCAGAGCTTCTTGAGCCCGGCCCCGAACGGGAGCGGGGTGCGGTGAGGTCGGCCCGGAACTCGGCGGCCCGCTTCTTGTCGGCCTTCAGCGCGAGTCCGTCGATGACGTCGAGAGCCGCTCCGCGCTCACCCCGCGCGGGGTGAGCGGGGCGCCGCACGCTGCCGTCCGCGCGGGGCAGGCGGTGGCGGCGGACGCCCCCGATTCGTCCGTGGTCACCAGCACCGTGTCACCGGTGACGAGCGTCAGGGTGCCGGGCATCGACGCATCGGCGGCGGTGGCCGCGCTCCCGGTGATCGGTCTGTTCGGGTCCCGCTCGTCCGGTGGCGCGGCCACCGACGGCGCGATCACCGTGACGGCGAGCACGGCGGCGGTCGCCGCTCCGAGTGCCGTACGCGATATCGGGCGCATCGCTCTCTCCAGTTCATTCCTGAACGAAACAGCCGAAGAGGCCGCATCCCGGCAGTTGTTGGTGCTGCGGTGGCGCCACCGTGGCTGAGGGGCCGGGGGTACGGGGGATGATGTGGGCGGCGGGTTTACGCCGTGGCCTCTACCCGCCACCCGGGACCCGTCGCAGGGGCGCCTCGATGCGCGATCACCACACCCGGGGAGGTCGGAGAATGCTGGGGGCCATAGGTCTCGACGAGAGACAGGAAACCGCGTACCGCGCGCTCGTCGCGGCGGGAGCGGCGGAGCTCGCCGATCTCGCGCACCGGCTGGCGCTGCCCGAGGCGGACACCGAACGGGTGCTGCGGCGGCTGGAGCAGCAGGGCCTGGCCGCGCAGTCCTCGGCGCGGCCGGGCCGCTGGGTGGCGGCGCCGCCCGGCGTGGCGCTCGGCGCGCTGCTGATCCAGCAGCGGCACGAGCTGGAGCAGGCGGAGCTGGCGTCCGCGCTGCTCGCCGAGGAGTACCGGGCCGAGGCGAGCGAACCGGCGGTGCACGACCTGGTGGAGGTGGTGACGGGCGCGAGCGCCGTCGCCCAGCGCTTCCACCAGTTGCAGCTGGGGGCGGTCTCGGAGGTGTGCGCCCTGGTGACGGGCAAGCCGATCGCGGTGACCGGGATGGAGAACGAGTCCGAGGAGCGGGCGACGTCGCGCGGGGTGAGCTACCGGGTGGTGGTCGAGCGCGAGGTGCTGTCGACGCCGTTCGGGATCCTGGAGCTGTCGGCGGCGCTGAGCCGGGACGAGCAGTGCCGGGTGGTGGACCGGGTGCCGACGAAGCTGGTGGTGGCCGACGGGAGCCTCGCGATGGTCCCGCTGACCGCTCGGGGCGCGGAGCCCGCCGCTCTGGTCGTGCACGCCAGCGGTCTGCTGGAGTCGCTGATGGGCCTCTTCGAGGCGGTGTGGCGGGAGGCGATGCCGCTGCGGCTGGGCGAGGGCGGCGGCGGGGTGCGCGAGGACGGGGTCGGGCCGGATCCGACGGATCTGGAGATCCTGTCGCTGCTGTTGGCGGGGCTGACGGACGCCAGCGTGGCCAAGCAGCTGGATCTGGGGCTGCGGACCGTGCAACGCCGCGTCAAGGGCCTGATGGAGCTCACGGGGGTATCGACGCGGCTCCAGTTGGGCTGGCACGCGTACGAGCGTGGCTGGGTGGCCCGTACCGGGTCGGCCTGAGACGGCGTCGACGCAGGTCGACGCGGGTGGGCGGGGGTGCGCTGACGGGCGGAGCGGGGCACTCTCCGGCAGGCTGGTCAGATGAGTGTGTGGCAGCTCGTCGCCGTGGGCCTGGTCATGCTGCTGGGCCTGGTCGGGGTGCTGGTGCCGGGCGTGCCAGGTCAGGCGATCGTCTGGGCGGCGGTGCTGTGGTGGGCGCTGACGGACAAGGCGCCGGCCGCCTGGGGCGTCCTGATCGGCGCGACGGCGCTGATGCTGCTGAACCAGGCACTCAAACCGCTGCTGCCACCGCGCCGCCCGGGCGAGTCCGGGGCGCCTCGCCGGACCTTGCTGATCGGCGGGGTCGCCGGGATCGTGGGGTTCTTCGTCGTGCCCGTGGTCGGCGGGGTCCTCGGGTACGTGGGGGCCATCTTCGGCGCCGAGCGGCTGCGGCTGGGGAGCCGCGGCGCGGGCTGGGCGTCGGTGCGCTCGGTCATGCGGGCGACGGGCTATGCGGTGCTGGTGGAGCTGTTCTGCTGTCTGCTGGTGGCGGGCGCCTGGCTGGGCGCGGTGCTCTGGGGCTGACGGGAGCGCCCCGGGGCCCCGGTCAGCCGGGGACCGCCGCCCCCGCCCCCGCCGCCTCCAGATGACGTACCGCGTAGGAGCGCCAGGGCCGCCACCGCTCCGCGCCCGGCGTTCCGTAAGGGTCCACGTCGGGGTCTCCGAGCGCCCGCATCCGGATCAGGGCGGCGGTGCGGCGGCCGATCCCGGGCAGGGTGAGCAGCGTCCGTTCCGCCTCGTCGCGGTCGGCCCCGGCGTCCAGCCGCAGCCCGCCGTCGGCGAGCGCGGCGGCCAGGGCGGCGAGGGCCGGGTCCTCGGCGGAACCGGCGAGCGCGTCCGGCTCCGGGAACACATGGGTGAGCCCGCCGCACGGCACGTCCAGCGCCTTCCCGTACCGCTCGACCAGCTCCCCGGCGGCCTCGCGCCCCACCAGCGTCCGCACCGCGGCCTCTTCCGGATCGGCCGCGCCCGGCGACCGCAGCCCGGGGCGGGCGGCGACCAGAGGGGCGAGCCGGGGGTCGGCGGCCAGCGCCTCGTCCACGGCGTACGGGTCGGCGTCCAGGTCGAACAGGCGGCGCACCCGCTGGACGGCGGTGGTCAGGTCGCGGAGGTCGGTGAGCTGGATCCGGGCCTCCAGCCAGGGGCCGCCGGGCGAGGCCTCGTCGACCGCGACGAGCCCGGCCCCGTACGGCAGTCGCAGGGTGCGCCGGTAGACGCGGCGGCCGGGCGGGCCCGTCACCTCCTCGACCCGGGCGACCGCGCCGGCGGCCAGCAGGTCGAACAGCGCGGCGGTGGCGTACGGGCCCCGATGGGCGAGCCGCAGCGGGATCCCGGCCCTGGTCCCCTCGCGGCGTCCGCCGCCGAGTCCCGTACCGGCCTCGGCGCGCAGGGCGCTCGGCGTGCGGGCGTAGATCTGCCGGACGGTGTCGTTGAACTGCCGGACGCTGGCGAACCCCGCGGCGAAGGCGATCTCGGTGACCGGCAGCCCGGTGGTCTGGAGGAGCACCCGGGCGGTGTGGGAACGCTGGGCGCGGGCGAGCGCGACGGGTCCCGCGCCCAGCTCGGCGTTGAGCTGGCGCTGGACCTGCCGGGCGCTGTAGCCGAGCCGCCCGGCGAGTCCGGGGACGCCCTCGCGGTCCACCACGCCGTCGCCGATGAGGCGCATGGCGCGGCCGACGACGTCCGCGCGGACGTTCCAGTCGGCGGAGCCGGGCACGGCGTCCGGCCGGCAGCGGCGGCAGGCCCGGAAGCCACCGGCCTGGGCCGCCGCCGCGGTCGGGTAGAAGCGCACGTTGGCGCGTTTGGGCGTGACGGCGGGGCAGCTCGGCCGGCAGTAGATGCCGGTGGTCACGACGGCGAAGAAGAACGCGCCGTCGAACCGCGCGTCGCGGCTGCTGACCGCCTCGTACCTGGTCCGTTCGTCCATCACACCGTCCAGTGTGCGGCAGCCGCGGCCGCCGCACTCGCGGTTTTCGGACGTTGAACTTGCCGCTCCGGGCTACCGCACCCGGCCGCGCTTGGCCTGCATGGCCGCGCGCCCCTCCGCGCCCTTGCGCTTCCAGTCCCGCAGGATCTCGGAGCGCACCCGGGCGTCGGTCTTGGCGACGATCCGCTGGTTCTCGCGGATCAGTTTGCGGTAGCTGTCGAGCCGCCGCTCGGGCAGGACCCCGTCCGCCAGCGCGCCGAGGACGGCGCACCCCGGTTCGGCCTGGTGGGCGCAGTCGTGGAACCGGCATCGGGTGGCCAGCTCCTCGATCTCGGAGAACACCTCGCCGACCCCGGTCCCGGCGTCGTACAGGCCCACTCCGCGGAGCCCGGGGGTGTCGATGAGGACGCCCCCGTGCGGCAGGACGAGCAGATTGCGGGTCGTCGTGGTGTGCCGGCCCTTGCCGTCGACGTCCCGGGCGGCCTGTACGTCCATGACGTCCTGGCCGAGCAGGGTGTTGGCCAGGGTCGACTTGCCCGCGCCGGAGATGCCGAGCAGCACGCTCGTACCACCGGAGACGACGGCGCCGAAGACGTCGAGGCCCTCGCCCGTGGTGGAGCTGACCGGCAGCACCTGGACGCCGGGGGCGATCGCCTCGACGTCCTGGACGAGGTGGGCGAGTGTGACCGCGTCGGGCACCAGGTCCGCCTTGGTGAGCAGCACGATCGGTTCGGGGGTGTGGCCCGCGTCCCGGCCGTCACCGAGCAGGGCGGCGCCGCTGGAGCTGGACAGGGCGAGCGCGAGGAAGCGCTCCAGGCGGCCGAGGTCCAGCTCGACGGCGAGCGAGACGCAGATGGCGATGTGGTCGATGTTGGTGGCGAGCACCTGCCCCTCGGACCGCTGGGAGGAGGTGGAGCGGACGAAGGCGGTACGGCGGGGCAGCAGCGTACGGACGAAGCGCGGATCGCCGCCGGCGTCGAGCGCCACCCAGTCGCCGGTGCAGACGATCCGCATGGGGTCGCGGGGCACCACGAACGCGGTGTCGGCGCGGACGGTGCCGTCGGCGGTGATCACGTCGCACTGACCGCGGTCCACGCGCACGACGCGTCCCGGCACGAGCCCCTGCTCGGCGTACGGGGAGAAGGCAGCCGCCCAGTCCTCGTCCCAGCCGTACGGAGTCAGCGGGTGCGAGGAGGAAGGAGCGGTGAGGAACGAGAAAGACAAGGGAAACCCTTCACAGGGTGGCCCCGGCACGCGCGCTCGGCGCGGGAATGAGGGAAGTCGGTCAGCCGGTGGCCACGGGGATGAGGACGATGCTCTTCCGGTTGTGGGCAGTGCCCATCGCAACGACAGTCATCAATGTCCTCACCTCCTGGTTCTTTCCGTCTCCGTGCCGCGGGCGTCATGGCGACGCCCGGAACAGTGGCCAGATTAGCCGGACCCCGGGGAGCGGCGTCAACAGCTTTTCCGCGCACCTCCAATAGAGGCGGCGCGGCCGGGGTGTTCGCCGGAGTTGGGCGCAGATCTCCCCCGATCGGGTGATACGCATACATAGAGCCTGGTCCGGGGCCGTTAGGGTGCCGAGCATGACCACACCCCAGGCCTCCACCGGCACGTTCACCCAGGCCCAGTTGGGCACGCAGATCCTGATCGGCTGGAGCGGCCGGCAGCCCGACGCCGACCAGGACACCGCCTTCCTCCTCGCCTATTCGCTGGGCGACGGGCAGGACGGTCCGGTGGTCGGCCGTGAGGCGATGCGCGCCATGCTGGAGCGCGCGGGCCTCCGCGTCGGCGGCCCGATTCAGGACGCGGGCGAGACCCCGGCCATCCAGGCGAAACTCCTCGTCCAGGCGGGGCAGGCCGTCCTGACGCTTCCTCACCTCTCGGCCCAGTACCCCGCCCCGGCGGAGTGGCTGGCCGCCGCGCAGGCCCAGGGCCAGGTCTACGGGATGTTCGCCACCAGCCCATGGCCGGACGCCGTGCCCGGGCAGCCGGTCAGCGAGGACCGGCTGCGGGCCTTCGCCACCGACGTGGAGGTCGTCCGCACCGCCGCCCACTGCCTGCTCCCGGTCCGTTCCCTGGGCTGAGGAGCCCTTCCGCCGCCCCGGACACACGACGAGGCCCACCACCCCCCGTGGAGTGGTGGGCCTCACCCGTGCGGTGCGCGACCCGCGGCGCTCGACGGGGCCGTTGTCGCGAAACGAGGACGGGCGGCCCGGAGTGTGATCTCCGGACCGCCCGCACTCGACACCTCAGGCTGTGGTGCGTCAGTTGTTGCCGACGCCGTTGCCCGAGAGGACCGGGATGTCGTCCAGGATGTGCGACAGCGGCTCGTCGCCCTTGGCCTGGGTGGAGTTGTCGGTGCACTGCTGGTTCTGCGGGTTGGACAGGACGTTGATGTCCTGGGCCGTGATCGGCACGATGCCGATGAGCGAACCGACGTTGGCCTTGAGGGGCAGGCCGACGCAGAGCTTGTTCAGGGTGCCCTGGACGAGCTGGTTCTGCGGGCTCCAGTTGCCCTCCGTCTCGGCGTTGCCGATCTCCGACTCGGCACCGTTGCCGTTGACCGTGGTGGTGCCACCGTCGTTGCCGATCGCCATGGCCGTGGGAGCCGCGACTGCGGACAGACCGAGCAGGGACACGGCCACTGCAGCGCCGGCCATCATCTTCTTCATCAACTTCACCTTTCGGAGCGTCCCGTTGTGGAACGCACTGATCAACTGCCACCACCCCTGATCGGTTGCGCAGCACCACTCAAATGGGTTCGTTCCGGCGCAAGGTCGACGCCACTCCCCGGTGCCCGGGGGCCTCATCCTCCGGGGGCATCCGGTCCGGAACCCTCGTCCGACGTGCGCGCCGCCGGCACGAAACCGCCGCACCGGGGCGCCTGGTCCCGGTGCGGTTCCGGCAGGGGGTGAACGCCTCCGGCCGCCTGCCACTCGGCGACGAGCCGGTCGTAGATCGGTGTGCCGCCCGACGCGGGCGACCGCTCGCCGCCCTGGGGGGTCTGACTGTCGTACGGATTCATACGGAGGCCCTACCCGGCCCGGACCGGGTCGTCAGCCGGCGCTGCGGCATCCGGCCCAACCGGACAACCCGGCCGGAGGCGTTGGTTCACGACGAAGGGCCAGCCCATCCGGTCCGGCGAAGAACGATCGCCGTACGGACGGACTGGCCCCACGCGGGTCGGCCGGAGCGGACCCGGTCTACCCGGTCTCAGTTGTTGCCGGCGCCGTTGCCGGAGAGGATCGGGATGTCGTTCAGCAGGTGCGACAGCGCCTCGTCGCCCTTGGCCTGGGTGGAGTTCTCGGTGCACTGCTGGTTCTGCGGGGAGGACAGGACGTTGATGTCCTGGAGCGAGATCGGCACGACGCCGATGAGCGAGCCGAGGTTCGCCTTGGCCGGCAGGGCGATGCAGGGCTTGTTCAGCGAGCCCTGGATCAGCGCGAACTGCGGGCTCCAGTCACCGTGGGTCTCGGAGTTGCCGTACGCCTGCGAGGCGCCGTTGCCGTTGACCGTGGTGGTGCCGCCGTCGTTGGCGATGGCCATGGCGGGTGCGGCGGCAGCGGCGGAGACACCGACGATCGAGGCGGCGACGGCGGCCGAGGCCATGATCTTCTTGAACATGAAGGAGCCCTTCTGAGGGAGTGATACGGATCGGTGAAAGAACCAGGTGGAAAGAGCGTGCTGCGGCGGTCAGCCGCCGAGGGGAACTCCGCCCAGCAGCGGAGCGGCACCCTCGGCCACCCCGGTTGCCTGGCCCGCCAGCTTGCCGACCGTGCCGTCCTTCGAGACCGCCTCGGCGGTCTCGGCGACCGCGCCCACCACCGGGTCCACGACCTGCGGGGCACTGGCCATCACCTGGTTGAGGCCGCTGTCGAGGCTGAAGTTGGGGGCCGTGGGCGTAGTAGCGGCGAAGGCGGGGGCGGCCGCTCCGAGGGCAGCCACGGAACCGGCAACAAGGGCGGCGGTCTTCGCGTACTTCACTTTTCTGGTTCCCTTCTGCGCGGCATCTGTTTCGGTCACGTTCCCGTGCCGCACACAAGCTTTCTTTACCTGTGACTTCTGCCGCTTTCTCCCTGATCAACGATCCGGTCGCATTCGGGAAACTGCGGTGGGACGACTTTCTCCGACGCCTTCCGCGATGCTGACCCCTAACCTCGAAGTTCATGACGGTCCGCCGACGGAGTCGGTGGACCGTTTTCGTGCCGTGGGCCGAAGCTGTGCAGGCCGAGGGCCCGAGTGTCGTCTCGGGGTGGCGCCGGGCTCCACTGCTCCGGGTGTTGAGGTGTTGGTGGCGAAGCACGTCAGCCGCATGCCGTCCGCATCGGTAAGCCGCAACTGGGCCCCGGGGTGCGGTCGTTCTCTTGTGACGATCAGCCGCATGCCCTTGGGCCGGCCGTCCAGGACGTCACCGGGTGAGTTCAGCGACCCAGGCGCCCCCGTCGAGGTCCACGGTCACCGTCCCGCCCGCATCAGGCACTTCCCGGTCGGCCAACCGCCAGACCTGCTGGCGAACGTCGGCCCGCGCGGCACGGATGGCCCGCAGAGCTGTCTCCCCGGAGGCCGCGAGGGTGTCGATGAGGCGGGAGACCGTTGGGTCGGAGGCCCCCGGCCCGAACACGGCCGGCTCGGCCCGCAGCACTCCGACATCTGCGAGGCAGTCCCCGCCCAGCGCGACCGCCAGCCAGAGCCACGTCCAGCAGGATCTTGCCCGGATCGTGCACCGCCCGAGCCTTCCGCCACGGCGCCACCGCCGCTGATATCGCGGTGTCCAAGCCGGCCTTGCGGACCGTCTCGACCAGCAGCACGCCCCCGGCCTGCGAGAGCACCGCCCGGCCACCGCCCTCGATGCGGACGCGTGGGTAGGACCCGATACGCTTCTTCACCTGGGAAGTGCCTCCGGCGGTGGCAGGAACAAAGCCTCGACAATTCGCATTCTTGCTGTTCAGAGGCGCTTTTCGTCTACCTGCCCACCCGTCGGAAAGCCCGCTTCATGAAAGCGCGAGGTCAAGCTCGGCCCCACCCCACCAGCGAACGGCCCCCCTCCATGACCAACGGCCTCACCTGGATAGGCGCCCACGCCCACACCGCCACGCCCGTCCCCGGAATGCGCGGCGGCATCTCCCTCACCCTCGCCCGAGGCATCGACCCTGACGAGTTCCTCATCAACCTCGGGGCCGACCTCGATCAGCTCGCCGCCCGAACCCCGCTGGCCGAACTGCGTAGCCGGCCCACCCCGCCCGGTCACGACCCCACCCGCTACGCCTACGCGATGTACGGCAGCGAGGGTGAGTGGACGTATGTGCCGGAGAACGACCACGCCGCGACCTGGGCAACCGGCTTCCACCGTGTCCCCTCGATGAGGCCCGGCCCGGGTGAAGAGATCCTGTGCGCCAGCCGGAACCTGTACAGCCCGCCCGCCGCGATCCTGCACGTCGAAGGCGACGAGGTGATACGGCGCGCAGAGTTCGGTACCACCACCGGCCACGAGTCGGCGTTGGACGCGGCGCTCACCGCCGCCGGCGCCGTCTTCCCCTCCATCCCCGACGCCACCGCCGACGAGGTGACCGCCTCCTACGAACAGCACGGCGCGCGCCTGCCCACCCTGGTGTTCACCGCGCTGGGCGCGTACACGGGGCTGAGCGTCGACCAGGATGCCGCACAGGCCGGGAATCTCCCCGCCGTCCACCTCCTCACTCCTTGAGCGACTCTGTCGGGGATCTTGTGCGCGCGGCTCATTCACCTTGCCGCCCGCTTCATGAAAGCGCGAGGCCAAGGGCCGCGAAAAGGCCCCGGACGGCATTCACCGTCCGGGGCCCACCGGTTACGGGCACGGGGCCCGGCCGCCCAGGGGTCACTTGTTGATGCGGGAAACCCGTGCGCGCGTCCCGGAACGGCGACGGGCCCGAGCCGCTCGGTGGAGGAACTCCGAGGACTCGGGCCCGAGTAGGGCGGCTGCGGATCAGTTGTTGCCGGCGCCGTTGCCGGAGAGGATCGGGATGTCCTCCAGGATGTGCGACAGCGCCTCGTCACCCTTGGCCTGGGTGGAGTTCTCGGTGCACTGCTGGTTCTGCGGGGAGGACAGGACGTTGATGTCCTGGACCGTGATCGGCACAATGCCGATGAGCGAGCCGAGGTTCGCCTTGGCCGGCAGGGCGATGCAGGGCTTGTTCAGCGAGCCCTGGATGAGCGCGAACTGCGGGCTCCAGTCACCGTGGGTCTCGGAGTTGCCGTACGCCTGCGAGGCGCCGTTGCCGTTGACCGTGGTGGTGCCGCCGTCGTTGGCGATGGCCATGGCCTGCGTCGTGCCGAGACCGAGGATGGAGGCGGCGACAGCGCCCGTAGCCAGAACCTTCTTGATCACGATTAACCCTTCTCGTACCGATCGCCCCGTCGAGGAGCCCCCTGGTCAACTCGCCGCCCGGCATTAGGTTCTGCCCTTTCACCCGAATGCCGGACACGGGGCCGTCCCCCTTCTCTGTTCGTACGACCGCCTGTTCGTGAAGGAATTGCGCACACTCCTCCGACGCTCCTCAAGCGAACGGGCGAACGACGGCGAGCGACTCCGGGGCGGTGACCTATACGGAAGAGGGCACTTCTCTGCCGTCAACACGTGCGACACCTCTTACAGGTGGCGGCGAATCGTTTCTCTCCATCCGTGAACCGGGATGCTCGGGGTTCAACGGCACCACCCGTTCAGGTGATTACACAATTTCCACGCACATCTGAGTTTCCCACCTGAACCCGAGTCGTTATGGCAGTCGTCCAGCGCGCACGTCTTCATCACTTTCATCATGGCTTCGCCGCAGGGTCCGGCTGTGCCGCGGCTCCTCCCGACGGCTGCCCGCCTCTCCGCGCGAAGCACCCACTCGAAGCACCCACGCGAATGTCCTCGCGAATGTCCTAAGGAAGGACAAGTAATGCGACAGGTTTTGAACAAGAGCATTATCGTCATGGCGGCCGCATCCGGCCTCCTGGCGGCGGTCGGCGGCACCGCGCACGCCGACGCGTCGGCCGAGGGCGCGGCCGTCGGTTCACCGGGGGTCGGTTCGGGCAACGCGGTGCAGGTGCCGGTGCACGTTCCGGTCAACGTGTGCGGGAACACCGTCAATGTGGTCGCTCTGCTGAACCCGGCCTTCGGCAACAAGTGCGTGAACGCCGACGGTCCGAAGCACAACCACCCGCCGGTGGACAAGCCGCCGGTCGACGAGCCCCCGGTCGACCAGCCGCCGGTGGACCAGCCGCCCGTGGACGAGCCGCCGGTGGACCAGCCCCCCGTCGACGAACCGCCCGTGGACCAGCCCCCCGTGGACGAGCCGCCGGTGGACCAGCCCCCCGTCGACGAACCGCCCGTGGACCAGCCGCCCGTGGACCAGCCCCCGGTCGATGAGCCGCCGGTGGACCAGCCGCCCGTCGACGAGCCGCCGACCGACACGCCCGGTACCGACACCCCCGGCTCGGGTACGCCCGGGTCCGGCGTCCCGGGCGCGCACCTGGCCGACACCGGTGCCGCCGACCTGGGCCTGGCCGCCGGCGCGAGCGCCGCGCTGCTGCTCGGCGGCGCGGTGCTGATGCGCCGTACCCGCAACGCGCGGGACTGACAGACCTCCTGCGGGAGAACGAGGTCCGGCCGGGCAGCGGGGACTGTCCGGCCGGACCTTTGCGTCTGCGTCTGCGTCTGCGGCAGTCGTTTCGACGTGGTCGAGTTACGGGCTCAGACTCCAGAGAAGGTCGCGCAGCCCGTCCGGATCTCGACCCGAGCCGCTCTGCACGTGCCGCCGTTCAGCGGTGATCCTCGCGCACTGCACGTAGCCCTCGCCCGATCGGGAGCTCAGGCGGACGATGACGAAGGAATCTCGCCACTTCTCGTCCACACCTGAGCTGTCGAAGACTTCCCGGAACTCTTCCTCGTCCACGGAACGCAACTGCAACGCCTCGTAGCGCATGGCGAGCCGCATGGCAGCGACTCCTTCGAAAAGGATGTCCACTCCTTCGCCCTCGGACTCGTCCGAGGCGGATCGAAGCAGAAGCTGCGAGTGTCCGATCCCGTACTTCCACACCCGGAACGTGAGGTCGGATTCGAAGATCACGGAAGCCGGATCGATGTTACTCAAGGGATTCCTGTCCTTCAGTCCGCGATGCGTTCGAAGATCGCGGCGAGACCCTGGCCGCCGCCGACGCACATCGTCTCCAGTCCGTACCGGCCCTCGCGGCGGTGGAGTTCGCGGGTGAGGGTGGCGAGGATGCGGGCTCCGGTGGCGCCGACCGGGTGGCCCAGCGAGATGCCCGAGCCGTTGACGTTGATCCGCTCGTCGTGATCCTTCTCGCCGAGGCCCAACTCCCTGGTGCAGGCCAGCACCTGGGCGGCGAACGCCTCGTTCAGCTCGATCAGGTCGAGGTCGGCGAGGGTGAGGCCCGCCCGGTCGAGCGCGGTGCGGGTGGCGGCGACGGGGGCGATGCCCATCGTCGCGGCGGGCACCCCCGCGCGGGCGAAGGAGACGAGGCGGACGAGCGGGGTGAGGCCGAGGCGTTCGGCGGTCGCGGCGCTGGTGACCAGGCAGGCGGCGGCCGCGTCGTTCTGGCCGCTGGCGTTGCCCGCGGTGACCGTGGCGTCCGGGTCGGACTTCGCCATCACCGGCCGGAGCGCCGCGAGTTGTTCTGCGGTGGTCTCGGGCCGGGGGTGCTCGTCGGCGGTGACGACACGTTCGCCCTTCCGGGTTCGCACGGTGACGGGGACGGTCTCCGCGTCGTAGCGGCCCTCGGCCGCGGCGCGGGCGGCGCGCTGCTGGGAGCTCAGGGCCAGGGCGTCCTGGTCGGCCCGGCCGATCCCGTACTCCCGGCGCAGGTTCTCCGCCGTCTCGATCATGCCGCCGGGCACCGGGTGGTTGACGCCTCCGGCGGTGACGCGGCCCCGGACGAGCGCGTCGTGGAGCTGGAGGCCGGGGCCCTTGATGCCCCAGCGTCCGTCGTGGGTGTAGTACGGGGCGGCGCTCATCACGTCGACGCCGCCCGCGATCACCACGTCGCTGAATCCGGCCCGGATCTGCATCGCCGCGTCCAGCACCGCCTGGAGTCCGGAGCCGCAGCGGCGGTCGATCTGGGAGCCGGTGACCGTGGTGGGCAGTCCGGCGTCCAGAGCGGCGACCCGGCCGATGGCGGGTGCCTCGCTGGTGGGGTAGGCGTGGCCGAGGATCACCTCGTCGACCCGGGTGGGGTCGACGCCGGTGCGGGCGACGATCTCCGCGATGACCTGTGCGGCCAGCGCGGCCGGGGTCTGCTGGGCGAAGGCCCCGCCGAACCGGCCGATGGGGGTGCGCAGGGGTTCGCAGATGACGACGTCGAGCGGCACGGCGGGGCCTTTCCTTCAGGGCGACCAGGGCGACCAGGGCGGCGGGCGGGGCGCGGGTGGTGAGGTGACCTTCGCATCCGGTGACTGAGCGGGTCCAATACGGGATGTGCCCCCTTTTCAGAGGCCCGGCGTCTCAATCGGCCCTCCGCCCGGTCCGCGTACGGGGGTGGGCAAAGCGTCCCGGGCGACGGCGAGCACGGCGTGCAGGGCGGCGGAGGGGTTGTCGGCACGCCAGGCGAGGGCCGCCTGGCGGCGGATGGGCGGTCCGGTGAGGGGCCGGTAGACCAGTCCGCTCTGCTGGATGTGGCGTACGGAGGTGACCGTGAGGGTGACGCCGACCCCGGCGGCGACGAGCGCCATGATCGTGTACGAGTCGGGGGCCTCCTGGACGACGCGCGGGGTGAACCCGGCGCTCTCGCAGGCCTCGGTCATGGCGTCGCGCACGGTGGATCCGGAGTTGGCGGGGAAGGAGACGAACGGTTCGTCCGCCAGCGCGCCGAGCGGCACCGCCGCGTGCCGGGCGAGCGCGTGGTCGAACGGCAGGGCGCACAGCAGCTCCTCCTCGTCGATCACCCGGTGCTCCACTCCGGGCCGGGTCACCGGCAGCCGGACGAAACCCAGGTCGAGGGAGCCGTCGGCGACCCGGTCCAGCGCGACGTTGGCGTATGTCTGACCGGTCATGACCAGTTCGAGGCCGGGGTGTGCGGCGCGCACGGCGCGGGTGAGGCGGGGCAGCGTCTCGTGGCTGGAGGCGCCGGCGAAGCCGATGGTCACCCGGCCGTACTCGCCGCGGCCCGCCGAGCGGGCGGCCCGGACGGCGGTGTCGAGGTCGTCGAGGACGGTCCGTACGGGGTCGAGGAAGGTCTCCCCCGCGCCGGTGAGCCGGACGGAGCGCGTGTTGCGGCGGAACAGCTGGACGCCGAGTTCCTTCTCCAGCTGCCGGATCTGCTGGCTCAGGGGCGGCTGTGCCATCTGGAGGCGTTTGGCGGCCCGGCCGAAGTGCAGCTCCTCCGCCACGGCGAGGAAGGCCTTCAGGTGGCGCAGTTCCATGGGAACACCCCCTCGCTCCATTGATATGTCCCGGGTCTTGATCCGACCCTAATTCGGTATTGGACAGCCATCAATGGGTGCTGACACCGTGGTGTCCGCGTATGCGGACGATGAGGAGAACCGTGGACCGGACGGCCGGCAAGGTCATGTCGATGAGGGAGGCCGTCGCCGCCTTCGTCCGCGACGGGGACACCGTGAGCCTCGAAGGGTTCACTCATCTCATCCCGACCGCCGCCGGTCACGAGATCATCCGGCAGGGCCGCCGGAATCTTACGGTCGTCCGGATGACGGCGGACATCGTGGTGGACCAGATGCTGGCGGCCGGGTGCGTGACGCGGCTGGTCTCCTCCTTCGTGGGGAACTCGTCCGCCGGTTCGCTCGGGGAGCTGCGGCGGCGGATCGAGCACGCCGACCCGGAGCCGCTGGCGTTCGAGGAGTACAGCCACTACGGGATGGTGTGCCGCTATCTCGCGGGGGCGCAGCGCCTGCCGTTCTACCCGCTGCGCTCGTACGCGGGCAGCGACCTGACGTCCGTCAACCCCGGCATCCGCAAGGTCGTCTCGCCCTACCCGGCCGCCGACGGGGGAGCCGAGCAGATCTACGTCGTACCGCCCGTCAACCCGGACGTGACGATCGTCCACGCGCAGCGCGCCGACCGCCGGGGCAACACCCAGGTCTGGGGGCTGACCGGCGTCCAGGCGGAGGCGGTGTACGCGGCGGAGAAGGCGGTCGTGGTGGTGGAGGAGCTGGTGGCGGACGAGGTGGTCCGCTCGGACCCGAACCGCACGCTGATTCCGGCCCACGCGGTCGACGCGGTGGTGGTCTGCCCGCGCGGGGCGCACCCCTCGTTCGCGCAGGGCTACTACGACCGGGACAACGCCTTCTACCGCTCCTGGTCCGCGATCAGCAAGGACCCGGCTCGGCTGCGGGAGTGGCTGGCGGAATGGGTGTACGGCACCGCCGACCACGCGGAGTACGTGGCCAAGCTGGGCGAGGGGTTCTGGGCGGGGCTGGCGGTCGGCGAGGCGCTGAGCGAGCCGGTGAACTACGGGAGGCGGCTGTGAGCGAGCGGGAATCGAAAGCCACGCCGCCCGTCACCTCCTCGGAGTTGCTGTCGGTCGTGGCCTCGCGTGAACTGGCCGGACGCCGCGCGGTGTTCGCCGGCATCGGGCTGCCTACGCTGGCGGCCGAGCTGGCGCGGCTGACCGTCGCGCCGGGCATCGAGGTGGTGTACGAGTCCGGGGTCTGCGGGGCGCACCCTTCCCGGCTGCCGGAGACCATCGCGGACGCCGTCCTGATCACCGGGGCCGAAGCGGTGGTGTCGATGCCCACCCTGTTCGGCTCGGTGCTCCAGGGCGGGCACATCGACGTGGGTTTCCTGGGTGCCGCGCAGATCGACCGGTGGGGCAGCCTCAACACCTCGGTCATCGGCGACTGGGACCGCCCGTCCGTCCGGCTGCCGGGTTCCGGTGGGGCGGTCGAGGTGATGGCGAACGCCCGGGAGGTGTTCGTGGTGATGCGCCGCCACACACCGCGTTCCTTCGCCAAGGCCCTCGACTTCTGCACCACGCCGGGCCCGGACCGGGCGCTGGCGGACGGGATCCGCCCGCTGGGCGTCGGCGTCACCCGGGTCGTCACCGAACTGGGCGTCCTCGCCAGGGAGGGGGTCGGCGACGAACTGCGGCTGGTCGCCGTCCATCCCGGGGTCACCGTCGAACAGGTGCGGGCCGCGACCGGGTGGGAGCTGAGGACGGCCGGCTCGGTGGCGACGACGGCCCCGCCGACCGCCGCCGAGCTGCGGCTCCTGCGCGACGATGTCGACCCCGACCGCGTCTACCTCCGCTGAGGACCGCGTCCGCTCCCGTGGACGAACCGCCTGGGTCCCCGTCGGCCGACCGCCTCTGTCCCCGTCGAAGAACTGTCTCTGTCTCCCGTTGCCCATCGTCTCTTTGAGAACCGTCTCTGTCGCCGCTGAAAGGGCTCCCACCGCCATGCGTATCAGGATCGTCGGAGCCGGGGCCATGGGCCGCGGCATCGCCCAGTGGGCGGCGAGCGCCGGTCACACCGTCGAGCTCGGGGACGTACGGCCCGAGGCGGTGACGGACGCCCTGGACTTCGTCGCCTCGATGCTGGACCGGGCCGTCGCCAAGGGCCGGATGCCGGCCGCCGAGCGGGACGCGGCCGTGGCCCGGCTGGTGCCGCTCGTCGAGCCGTGGGCGGCGGGCCCGGAGGTGGAGGTGGTGATCGAGGCCGTACGGGAGGACCTGGCGACCAAGGCCGAGGTGTTCGGGAAGCTGGAGCGCGCGCTGCCCTCCTCCGCCGTCTTCGCGACCAACACCTCCTCCCTGTCGGTGACCCGGATCGCCGCGACGCTCCGGGATCCCTCGCGCCTGGCCGGACTGCACTTCTTCAACCCGGTGCCGCTGATGAGGATCGTCGAGGTGGTGCCGGGCGCGGCCACCCGACCGGAGATCCCGGCCCTGCTGACCGAGCTGGTGGAGGGCTGCGGACACCGGGCGGTGACCGTCGCCGACACTCCCGGCTTCCTGGTCAACCACGCCGGGCGGGGGCTGGTGACCGAGGCGCTGGCGCTGCTGGAGGAGTCGGTGGCGGACCCGGCGGAGATCGACCGGATCGCCCGGGACGTGCTGGGACTGCGGATGGGCCCCTTCGAGCTGATGGACCTGACCGGTCTCGACGTGACGGCCGCGGTGATCGACTCGATCTGGGAGGGCTTCCGGTACGAGGACCGGCTGCGCCCGTCCTTCCTGACCCCGAACCGGGTGGTGGCGGGGCTGCACGGCCGTAAGACGGGCCGTGGCTGGTACGCGTACGGCGAGGGGGCGTCGGGCCCCGCGCCGGAGAGCGCGGTCGCCGGGGACGCGGAGCGCCCGGTGTTCCTGGTCCCGGGCGGTCAGCCGGAGACCGCCGCCTACGAGGAGGCCCTGGCCGGGTCCCTGGAGGCGGCGGGGGCCCGGGTCGAGCGGGGCGCGGGGCCGTCCGCGCGGGCCGTGGTGCTGGTGCCCGTCTGGGGGACGCCGGTGTCGGCGGCGGTCGCGGCGGGTGCGTGGCCCCGGGAGCGTACGTTCGGCGTGGAGGTGCTGCCCCCGGCTGGGCGGCGGCGGGTCCTCGCGGTGACGGCGGCCGGCGACCCGGTGGCCGCCCGGGACGCGCGGGCGGTGCTGGCGCGGGCCGTCGAGGGCGACGGTCCGTACGCGGTGTCGGTGGTGCGGGACACCGCGGGCACGGTCGCGCAGCGGCTGCTGTCCTCCGTCGTCGCGGTCGGCTGCTCGATCGCGGAGCGCTCGCTCGCCGCGCCCGCCGACATCGATCTGGCGGTGACCACGGGGCTCGGCTATCCGTACGGGCCGCTGGCCTGGGGTGAGCGGGTGGGGGCGGCGAGGCTGTTGGAGCTCCAGCGGTCACTGCACGCGACGACGGGCGACCCGCGCCACCGGCCGACGCGGTGGCTCACGGAGCGGGCCGCCCTGGGCCTGGCCGTGACCGACCCGGGGACCTCGCCGGCCGACTGCCTGGGGTGAGGTCCCGGCGCGGGCGACCGATTCGTACAAGACCGTCGGGCGGCGCGTGCGTACGGTCGGGGCATGACTCCACGACTCGACGCGATCAGCATCATCACGGCGGACCTGGCGGCCTCGCTCGCCTTCTACCGCAGGCTCGGCCTCGACATCCCCGAAGGGGCCGAGTCCGCGCCGCATGTCGAAGTGGCCCTGCCGGGCGGGCAGCGGCTGCTGTGGGACACGGAGGAGGTCATCGCCTCGTTCGATCCGGACTGGAAGCGCCCGGCGGGCGGTGAGCGGGTCGGCCTGGCCTTCGTCTGCGACAGCCCGCGGGAGGTGGACTCGGTGTACGCGGAGCTGGTCGACGCCGGGTACACCGGGCATCTGAAGCCCTGGGACGCGGTGTGGGGGCAGCGCTACGCGGTCGTCCTGGACCCGGACGGCTGCGGGGTGTCGCTGTTCGCCTCCGCGTCGCCCGCCGAGAAGTAGGCCCCGAGCGTCGTCCCGGCCAGGGCGCGCATCTCGCGGGACAGGTGCGCCTGGTCGACGCAGCCCGCCGCGGGGGCCGCCTCGGCGTACGGCAGGCCCGCGCGGACGAGGGACAGAGCGCGCTGGAGGCGGAGGATCCGGGCCAGGGTCTTGGGTCCGTAGCCGAAGGCGGCCAGGGAGCGGCGGTGCAGTTGGCGGGCCCCGAGGCCGACCTCGGCGGCCGTCGCCGCGACGGAGCCGCCGCGCCGCAGCCGGTCGGCGACGGCCGCCGTGAGCGGGTCCGGGGGGCCGGTCTCGGCGGCCAGGCCCAGGGCGTAGTCCTCCAGGGCGGCCGCGGGGTCGGCGGCCCGGTCGATCCGGTCGACGAGCCCGCTGACGGCGGCGCGGGGCCAGAGGTCGGCGAGCTCGACCCGGTGGTCGCGCAGTTCGTCGGCCGGTACGCCGAGGAGGACGGGGGCGGTTCCGGGAGGGAAGCGGATCGCGGCGCAGGAGGCGCGGTCGCGGGGGTCGACCCGGAAGGCGTGGGTGTCGGGTCCGGCGACGACCAGGCGGCCGGCGGACCAGATCAGGTCCATGCAGCCGTCGGGAAGGACGGACCGGGCGGGGCCCGGCGGTCCGGACGGGACGTCCAGGGTCCAGACGACGGCCCCGGCCAGCCGCGACGGCCGTTCCTGGTAGTGCTGCCGTTGCTGGTCGCGCTGGTGTTCCCGGGGCATGCTTCCACGCTAAGGGCTGTTCCGCCCGGCCTCTCGGGGCCGTCCTCCGGGCGACGACGGGAGTTCGACGGGAGTTCGGCGACAGGGCCTAACGCGGCCGGCGGGAGGAGGGGTCCTCCGACGACGTGGACTCCTTGGGCTCCCTGCTCTCCTTCGTGTCCCTGGGGTCCTTCTCCCAGGTCGCGTGCAGCCGGGACTTCACGTCGTCGGGCGGCAGGAAGCGGGACCAGCGCTCGGGGAACTCGGAGGGCATGTACGCGGGGCCGTCGTCCTCGTCGTCGTCCGCTCCGGCCTGGGCGGCCGAGCGGGTACGGGCGACGAACTCGGCGGCCTGCGCTGCCCGGACGCGTTCGGTGGCCTCGCGGGCGGCGGCCGTGGCGAGCGAGGGCCACACCCGGTCGATGGCCGCGTTGACCGCGGCGCCGACCAGGACCGCGAAGGCGGAGATGCCGATCCACAGCAGGACGGCGATCGGCGCCGCCAAGGAGCCGTAGATGGTGGGGCCTTCGACCGTGTTGGTCAGGTAGATCCGGAGCAGGAAGCTGCCGAGGACCCACATGCCGAGCGCCATCAGGGCTCCGGGGACGTCCTCGATCCAGGGCGAACGCACCGGCACGGACACGTGGTAGAGCGTCGTGAGGAACGCGACGCCCAGCAGGATCACGAGCGGCCAGTACAGGACGGCTATGACCTCGGTGCCCCACGGCACCAGCTCGACCACCCGGTCCGGGCCGACGACCAGCAGCGGCAGCACCACCGCGCCGATCAGCAGGGCGACGACGTACAGCAGGAAGGCGAGCAGCCGGGTCTTGACGATGCCGCGGTGGCCGTCGAGTCCGTACATGACGGTGATGGTGTCGATGAAGACGTTCACCGCGCGGGAGCCGGACCACAGGGCGATGGCGAAGCCGATGGAGATGATGTCGGGGCGGGCCCCGGTCGTGACGTCGGCGAGCAGCGGTTTGGCGAAGTCGTTGACCCCGCGCTCGGACAGTACCGTCTGGGCGGCGGAGAGGATGTTGCGCTCGATGGAGGCGACGGTGGTGGTCGTGGTCCACTCGTCGACGTAACCGAGCAGCCCGATCATGCCGAGCAGCAGCGGGGGCAGGGAGAGCAGGGTGAAGAACGCCGCCTCGGCCGCGAGTCCCAGAATGCGGTACTCGATGCACGAGTTGACGGTGTCCTTGAGCAAGTGCCACGCCATCCGTCGTTTGGAGACGTTGCGGTAGAGCACTCGCGCCCGGTGGAGCCGGCCCGGTGGCCGCTCGGGTGTTTCATTTGCTGCCTGCACGTCCTTACCGTATCGGCATGGCAGCCACCCCCCGCACCGTGACCGTTCAGGTTCCACCGCTGGTCGGCCATGACGTCCTCGCCGCGGGCCGGGCCCTGGCGAGGCCGTGGGACGGCATGTCGCGCCCGGGGTCCTGCCCGTGGCGCTGGAGGCGCTCGGCGAACTCGGCCGGGCCGCGGGCTCGGGGCGCGTATCCGCTCACCCGTCACCAGTGGTTCTGTTCGGCGCCGATGTTGAGGGCCGGGGCTCGGTGTTCGGGACGCTGCAGCAGTCCGGACCTGGCGTCGGTGGTGACACGGGCCCGGCCGGACGGCGCGCGGCGAAGGAGGGCGGGGAAGCGACGGAGGGTGGTGCTGCGCCGACACGGCACCACCCTCCATGCTTCTGCGACACCGGGCGACCGGGACAGGCCCGGCGCACAGTGTTCCTGCCACTCTTGTACGGAGCCGCGGGACCTGGCCAGAGTTGCAAAGGGTTGCAACGATTGTGTGGACTGAGTGGACTGATCGGCGGTCCGGCCAGGTGACCGGCAGGACGGGCCGGGCGGGAAACGTTCGGGGGGAACGGGGACCATGACGGAGACAGGTTCTGCGGGGGTGGCGCGAGTGACGGGCCAGGAGGCGGGCCGCCAGGCGACCCGGTCGCTCCACCGGGCGCGGGAGGCGCGGCTGGCGGGGGCCCGGTCCGAGGTCGCGCCCCGGGTGGAGATCGACGCCTCCTGGGACCGGGTGGTGCGCAGCGGTATCGACCCCGACCAGTCGCCGGAGAGTGAGCTGTTACAGGCGGACGAGATCGAGCACCGGCGCCACAGCACGGCGCTCGGCGAGCTGATGCCGTTGCTGCGGGCGGGGCTGGCCTCGATAGCGGATGCCGCGCAGCAGATCCTGGTGGTGACCGACACCGAGGGCCGGGTGCTGTGGCGGCAGGGCCATCCGGGGGTGCTGCGCCGGGCCCACGCCATCTGCCTGGAGGAAGGGGCGGACTGGGCCGAGGCGGCGACCGGGACGAACGCGATCGGGACGGCGCTGGCCGCCCGGGTCCCCGTCCAGGTCCACTCGGCCGAGCACTTCATCCGGGCCCTGCACGGCTGGACCTGTGCGGCGGCCCCGGTCCGGGATCCGCGCGACGGCCGGCTGATCGGGATCGTGGACATCAGCGGTCCGGCGTCCACGTTCCACCCGGCGACGCTGGCCCTGGTCGATTCGGTGGCCCGGCTCGCCGAGGGTGAGATCCGCACCCGTCACCTGGCGGAGATCGAGCGGCTGCGCGCGGTGGCCGCTCCGATCCTGTGCCGGATCGGCGGGCGGGCGCTGGCGGTGGACGTGCACGGGCGGCTGGCGGCGGTGACGGGGATGGCTCCGGTGGACCGGCTGCCGCTGCCGAAGTCGCTGGGGCCGGGTCCGGTGTGGCTGCCCTCGCTCGGTATGTGCCGGGTCGAGCCGCTGCCGGGCGGCTGGCTGGTACAGGTGGACGACGGCGGCACGGAGGAGGCGCCGCGACGGGTGGTGTTGGACCTGAGCCGTCCCCGGGCGCTCGTCGTGCGGGTGACCGGGCCGCTGGGGAGCCGCACCGAGCGGCTCTCGCCGCGTCACGCGGAGCTGTTGTACGCGCTGGCGGTGCACCGGCAGGGGCGGTCGGCCTCGGAGCTGGCGCGGGACATCTTCGGGGACGGGACGCGGACGGTGACGGTCCGGGCCGAGATCTCCCGGCTGCGGCGTCAGCTGGCGGAGGTGCTGGCCCACCGCCCGTACCGCTTCGGGGACGGGGTGGAGGTGGAGGTGATCCACCCGGAGGACCGCGCGGATCTGCTGCCGCACTCCAGGGCGCCTGTGGTGACGGAGTCCCGCGGGGCGGCTCCGCCCGCCTGAGGAGGGCGGCCGATGGGGGCGTGGTCTTCCCGCGCGGGGGCCGCCCGTGCGGGGGGGCCGTCGGACGCGTGGCTCCCCGGGCGGGGGCGCCGTGCGGGGGTGGGCGTTGAGGACGTGTGTCTTCCCGGGCGGGCGCCACCCGTGCGGGGGCGGCCGTCGGACGCGGGGCCTCCCGGGCGGGGCCGCCGTGCGGGGGTGGGCGGCGGCATGGTTCTCTGGCCGTCATGAGCGATACCCCGCAGCCCGCAGCCCCGACCACCGAGGTGACCGTCTGGTCGCTGGAGCAGACCTCGCCCGACGATCTCCGGCCCGCCGCCGTACCGGAGGGCGATCTGCGCATCGTCCGGTCCGAGGTGGTGCTGCCGGAGTTCAGCCGGTTCCTCTACTCCGCCGTGGGCGGCGACATCCAGTGGACCGACCGGCTGGGCATGACGTACGCCCAGTGGCAGGAACTCCTTCAGCGGCCCGGGGCGGAGACCTGGGTGGCCTACGAGAACGGGACGCCGGCCGGGTACGTCCAGCTGGACGCGCAGGACGACGGCGTGGTCGAGATCATGTACTTCGGGCTGATCCCGGCGTTCCGGGGGCGGCGGATCGGCGGGCACCTCCTCAGCTACGGGGTGGCGCGCGCGTGGGACCTGGCGGAGCGCTGGCCGGAGCGGCCGGCGACGAAGCGGGTGTGGCTGCACACCTGCTCGAAGGACGGCCCGCACGCGATGGACAACTACCTCCGGCGCGGTTTCCGGCTCTTCGACACGAAGACCGAGGTGGAGCCGGACGTGGCGACGCCGGGGCCTTGGCCCGGGGCGTACTCCTCCTGACCACCCGTGACCCCTGAGGGCGGTGGAGCGGTGGCTCCACCGCCCTCAGGGCTGCCAGCTGGGCGTTTTGTCGCCATTGCGGGTGCCGTACTCCGTGACCAGCGCCACACCGTCCCACCCTTCGAGACTCAGCCGTCCACATAGCGGATAGTGGTGGACTGCCCCGAGATGCGCGTGACACGCTTCCGCCATGCCTGGAACTGGAATTGCCTTGGTGAGTCGACGCCACGTCGACCTCTGCCGCATGTCCAGCGCCATCTGTCCGGCGAGCTGAGAGTCCCAGCACCGCCGCCCCCTCTGAACCGCCCTGCGCACCGCCGCGCCTCTGCGCGAGTGTGCCGCTCAGAGCCGCCCTCCCGCAGTCCCGAAGGACGTATTGTCATGGCCGCTACCCCGGAACAGCCTGCGACCACCACGCCCCGCCGCAAGGCCGGACGCCACCGCGGCGAGGGCCAGTGGGCCGTGGGCCACCACACCCCCCTGAACGGGAACGAGCAGTTCAAGAAGGACGACGACGGTCTCAACGTACGGACACGTATTGAGACGATCTACTCCAAGCGCGGCTTCGACTCCATCGACCCGAACGACCTGCGCGGACGCATGCGCTGGTGGGGGCTGTACACCCAGCGCAAGCCCGGCATCGACGGCGGCAAGACGGCTGTGCTGGAGCCGGAGGAGCTGGACGACGAGTTCTTCATGCTGCGCGTCCGCATCGACGGCGGCCGGCTGACCACCCAGCAGCTGCGGGTGATCGGGGAGATCTCGCAGGAGTTCGCGCGAGGCACCGCCGACCTCACCGACCGGCAGAACGTGCAGTACCACTGGATCCGCATCGAGGACGTGCCGGAGATCTGGCGGCGGCTCGAAGAGGTGGGCCTGTCCACCACCGAGGCCTGCGGTGACACGCCCCGCACCATCCTCGGCTCGCCCGTGGCGGGCGTCGCGGAGAACGAGATCATCGACGGCACGCCCGCCATCGACGAGATCCAGCGGCGGTTCATCGGCAACCCCGACTTCTCCAACCTGCCCCGTAAGTTCAAGACGGCGATCTCGGGCTCCCCGCACCTGGACGTGGCGCACGAGATCAACGACATCGCCTTCGTCGGCGTGAACCACCCGGAGCACGGACCCGGCTTCGACCTCTGGGTCGGCGGCGGTCTCTCCACCAACCCGAAGCTCGGGGTGCGGCTCGGCGCCTGGGTGCCGCTGGACGAGGTGCCCGACGTGTACGGCGGGGTCATCGCGATCTTCCGCGACTACGGCTACCGGCGGCTGCGCACCCGCGCCCGTCTGAAGTTCCTGGTCGCGGACTGGGGTCCGGAGAAGTTCCGCCAGGTCCTCCAGGACGAGTACCTGAAGCGTGAGCTGATCGACGGCCCCGCGCCCGAGGAGCCCGCCCAGACCTGGCGCGACCACCTCGGGGTGCACCGGCAGCAGGACGGCCGTTTCTACGTCGGCTTCGCCGCGCGGGTCGGCCGGGTCGACGGATCCACGCTCACCAAGATCGCCGAGCTGGCCGACGCGCACGGCTCCGGCCGGGTGCGGACCACCGCCGAGCAGAAGATGATCGTGCTCGACGTGGCCGAGGAGCAGGTGGAGTCCCTGGTCTCCGGGCTGGAGGCGCTCGACCTCAAGGTCACCCCGTCCCCGTTCCGGCGCGGCACGATGGCCTGCACCGGCATCGAGTTCTGCAAGCTGGCGATCGTCGAGACGAAGGCGCGCGGCGCCGCCCTCATCGACGAACTGGAGCGCCGCATCCCGGAGTTCGACCACCCGATCACCATCAACATCAACGGCTGCCCGAACGCCTGCGCCCGCATCCAGGTCGCGGACATCGGTCTCAAGGGCCAGTTGATGCTGGACGAGAGCGGCAACCAGGTCGAGGGCTACCAGGTGCACCTCGGCGGGGCGCTCGGCCTGGAGGCGGGGTTCGGCCGCAAGGTCCGCGGCCTGAAGGTCACTTCGGCCGAACTGCCCGACTACGTCGAGCGGGTGCTCGGCCGCTTCCAGGAGGAGCGCGAGGACGGCGAGCGCTTCGCGACCTGGGCGGCCCGGGCCAGTGCGGAGTCGCTGTCATGAGCGAGCGAGCCGCCCCGTTCCACTGCCCGTACTGCGGCGACGAGGACCTGCGTCCCAACGAGACCGGTCACGGCGCCTGGGAATGTGCTTCCTGCAACCGTGCGTTCCAGCTGAAGTTCCTGGGTCTGCTGGCCCGGGGCGTTCGGCGCAACGACGGTGAGGGAGACGGGATATGACGGACGCTCTGCTGATCGGACAACTCGGCGACGAGGACCTCCGGGATCTGGCCGAGGAGGCCGGACGGGAGCTGGAGGACGCCTCAGCGTCCACGATCCTGAAGTGGGCGACCGAGACCTTCGGGCCGCGCTTCTGCGTCACCTCCTCGATGGAGGACGCCGTGGTCGCGCATCTGGCGTCGCGGGTGATGCCGGGCGTGGACGTGGTCTTCCTGGACACCGGCTACCACTTCCCGGAGACCATCGGGACCCGGGACGCGGTGGACGCGGTGATGGACGTCAACGTCATCACGCTCACCCCCCGGCGCACCGTGGCCGAGCAGGACGCCGAGCACGGCGAGAGGCTGCACGACCGCGACCCCGACCTGTGCTGCGCGCTGCGCAAGGTCAAGCCGTTGGAGGACGGCCTGACCGCGTACGCCGCGTGGGCGACGGGCCTGCGCCGCGACGAGTCCCCGACCCGGGCGAACACCCCGGTCGTCGGCTGGGACGCCAGGCGCCGCAAGGTGAAGGTCTCCCCCATCGCCCGCTGGACCCAGGACGACGTGGACGCCTACGTCGCCGAGCACGGGGTGCTCACCAACCCGCTGCTGATGGACGGTTACGCCTCCGTCGGCTGCGCGCCCTGCACCCGCCGGGTGCTGGAGGGCGAGGACGCACGGGCCGGCCGCTGGGCCGGACGGGGCAAGACCGAATGCGGGCTGCACGGCTGATGACGACTGATCAGGAGAGTTCGATGAGCGTGACGGAGACGGGAGCCACGATCTGGCTGACCGGTCTGCCGAGCGCGGGCAAGACCACCATCGCGTACGAGCTGGCGGGCCGGCTGCGGACCGAGGGACACCGGGTGGAGGTGCTCGACGGCGACGAGATCCGCGAGTTCCTCTCCGCGGGCCTCGGCTTCTCCCGCGAGGACCGGCACACCAACGTGGCCCGGATCGGCTTCGTCGCCGAACTGCTCGCCGCCAACGGCGTGAAGGTGCTGGTCCCCGTCATCGCCCCGTTCGCCGACAGCCGCGAGGCCGTCCGCAAGCGGCACGCCACCGAGTCCACCACGTATCTGGAGGTGCACGTCGCGACCCCCGTGGAGGTGTGCTCCGTACGCGATGTGAAGGGGCTGTACGCCAAGCAGGCGGCCGGCGAGATCAGCGGTCTCACCGGGGTCGACGACCCCTACGAGGCGCCCGAATCACCCGACCTGCGGATCGAGTCGCACCAGCAGACCGTGCAGGAGTCCGCAGCGGCGCTCCACGCGCTGCTCACCGAGAGGGGCCTGGCGTGAGCACCGTCGCCACCGTGCCGGAAGGCACCGTCAACCCGTACGCGCTCAGCCACCTGGACTCCCTGGAGTCGGAGGCGGTCCACATCTTCCGTGAGGTGGCGGGAGAGTTCGAGCGGCCGGTGATCCTGTTCTCCGGCGGCAAGGACTCCATCGTGATGCTGCACCTGGCGCTCAAGGCGTTCGCGCCCGCGCCGGTGCCGTTCACCCTGCTGCACGTGGACACCGGGCACAACTTCCCCGAGGTCCTGGAGTACCGCGACCGCACGGTGAAGAAGCACGGGCTGCGGCTGCACGTCGCCTCCGTGCAGGAGTACATCGACGCCGGGAAGCTCCGCGAGCGCCCCGACGGCACCCGCAACCCGCTCCAGACGGTCCCGCTCACCGAGGCGATCCAGCAGCACCGCTTCGACGCGGTCTTCGGCGGCGGGCGGCGCGACGAGGAGAAGGCGCGCGCCAAGGAGCGGGTCTTCTCGCTGCGCGACGAGTTCTCCCAGTGGGACCCGCGCCGTCAGCGGCCCGAGCTGTGGCAGCTCTACAACGGCCGGCACGCCCCGGGCGAGCACGTCCGGGTCTTCCCGATCTCCAACTGGACCGAGCTGGACGTCTGGCAGTACATCGAGCGCGAGGGGATCGAGCTCCCGGAGATCTACTTCGCCCATGAGCGCGAGGTCTTCGACCGCAACGGCATGTGGCTGACCGCCGGGCACTGGGGCGGCCCCAAGGAGCACGAGTCCACCCAGACCCGTCTGGTGCGCTACCGCACGGTCGGCGACATGTCCTGCACCGGCGCCGTCGACTCCGACGCCACCACGCTGGACGCCGTGATCACCGAGATCGCCGCCTCCCGGCTCACCGAGCGGGGTGCGACCCGCGCCGACGACAAGATGTCCGAGGCCGCGATGGAAGACCGCAAGCGCGAGGGGTACTTCTAACCATGACCACGACAACCGAGCAGTTCGCCGACGTGTCGGCCACCACCCTGCTGCGCTTCGCCACGGCCGGGTCGGTCGACGACGGCAAGTCCACCCTCGTGGGACGCCTGCTGCACGACTCCAAGTCGATCCTCACCGACCAGCTGGAGGCCGTCGAGCAGGCCTCGCTGAAACGGGGTCAGGAAGCGCCGGACCTGGCGCTGCTGACCGACGGGCTGCGGGCCGAGCGCGAGCAGGGCATCACCATCGACGTCGCCTACCGCTACTTCGCCACCGCCCGCCGCCGGTTCATCCTCGCCGACACCCCGGGCCATGTGCAGTACACCCGCAACATGGTGACCGGCGCCTCCACGGCGGAGCTGGCCGTGGTCTTGGTGGACGCCCGCAACGGCGTCGTCGAGCAGACCCGCCGGCACGCCGCCGTCGCCGCGCTGCTGCGCGTCCCGCACGTGGTGCTGGCGGTCAACAAGATGGACCTGGTCGACTACGCGGAGCCCGTGTTCGCCTCGATAGCCGAGGAGTTCACCGCGTACGCCGCCTCGCTCGGCGTCCCGGAGATCACCGCGATCCCGATCTCGGCGCTGGCCGGGGACAACGTGGTGGAGCCCTCCGCGCACATGGACTGGTACGGCGGGCCGACCGTCCTGGAGCACCTGGAGACGGTGCCGGTCAGCCACGACCTCACCGCCTGCCACGCGCGCTTCCCCGTGCAGTACGTGATCCGCCCGCAGAGCGCCGAGCACCCCGACTACCGGGGCTACGCCGGTCAGATCGCGGCCGGTGTGTTCCGGGTCGGCGAGTCCGTCGCCGTGCTCCCCTCGGGTCGCACCACCACCATCACGGGCATCGACGCGCTCGGGGAGAGCGTCGACATCGCCTGGGCCCCGCAGTCGGTGACGCTCCGGCTGGCCGACGACATCGACATCTCGCGGGGCGACCTGATCGCCCCGGCCGACGACTCCCCCGCCGTCACGCAGGATGTCGAGGCGACCGTCTGCCACGTCGCCGACCAGCCGCTCTCGGTGGGCCAGCGGGTGCTGATCAAGCACACCACCCGCACGGTCAAGGCGATCGTCAAGGACATCCCCTCCCGGCTCACCCTGGACGACCTCTCCCAGCACCCGGCCCCCGGGCAGCTGGTCGCCAACGACATCGGCCGGGTCGTCGTGCGCACCGCCGAACCACTCGCGCTCGACGCCTACGCCGACTCCCGGCGCACCGGTTCGTTCCTCCTGATCGACCCGGCGGACGGTACGACGCTGAGCGCCGGCATGGCGGGCGCCTCGTTCGCCGCGGTCGCCGAAGCCGCCGCCCCGGCCGCCGACGACGACACCGAGTGGGACTTCTGATGACCACCGACTTCTTCTCCACCTTCGCGAAGGAGGGCGGCCGGGTCGGCAGCGGCGCCCTCGGCAGCGGTCAGGGCGGGGTCGGGCGATGTGCGTGATGACGTACGCGCACCGCTCGCGCGCCCTCCCGCACCGTCCGTACCGCCGAAGACCTGCCGACCTCCCGGCCACGCCCCCCTGACCAGACAGCGGGACGTGAGCGCCGGGCCAACGAGAGGAAAGCCTCCCGTGCCTGCCCCCCGTTCCACCGTTCGCCGCTCCATCGCCGCCGTCGCGGCGCTGCCCCTGCTCGCCCTGGCGGCCACCGCCTGCGGCTACGGCTCCGAGGCCAAGGACGACGACGCCAAGAAGGCGAACGTCTCCGCCAAGGGGAAGAAGCTCTCCACGGACACCGTGAAGATCGGCTACTTCCCGAACCTCACGCACGCCACCGCCCTGGTCGGCATCCAGGAAGGCACCATCCAGAAGGAACTGGGCGGCACCCAGGTCGAGTCCACGACCTTCAACGCGGGCCCCTCCGAGATCGAGGCGCTGAACGCCGGCTCCATCGACATCGGCTTCATCGGCCCCTCCCCCTCCATCAACGGCTTCAGCAAGTCCCAGGGCAAGGGACTGCGGATCATCTCCGGCTCGGCCTCCGGCGGGGTGAAGCTGGTCGTCAACCCGGACAAGATCAAGACCCTGGACGACCTCAAGGGCAAGAAGATCGCCACACCGCAGCTCGGCAACACCCAGGACGTGGCCTTCCTCAACTGGATCTCCGAGAAGGGCTGGAAGGTCGACGCCCAGAGCGGCAAGGGCGACGTCTCCGTGGTCCGCTCGGACAACAAGGTGACGCCCGACGCCTACAGGTCCGGTGACCTGGACGGTGCCTGGGTGCCCGAGCCGACCGCGTCCAAGCTGGTCTCCGAGGGCGCGAAGGTGCTCCTCGACGAGAAGGACCTGTGGCCGGACAAGAAGTTCGTGATCACGAACATCATCGTGTCGCAGAAGTTCCTCGACGAGCACCCGGACGTGGTCGAGGCGGTGCTGAAGGGTTCGGTCGCCACCAACAAGTGGATCAACGCCAACCCCGAAGAGGCGAAGGCGTCCGCCAACAAGGCGCTGGAGGCCCTGAGCGGCAAGCCGCTGCCCGAGAAGATCCTCGACCCGGCGTGGGAGTCCATCGAGATCACCGACGACCCGCTGGCCGCCACGCTCAAGACACAGGCAGGGCACTCGGTGAAGTCCGGTCTGCTCAAGGAGCCGGACCTCCAGGGCATCTACGACCTGGGCCCGCTGAACAAGATCCTCAAGGCCGAGGGCCGGCCCGAGGTCGCCGACGCCGGTCTCGGCGTCAAGTAACCCCGCCCATCCGTACCAGGACGTAAGGATCCCCAGGAGGTGACGACCATGGCGACCACCACCCTCACCAAGGCCGAGGACCGTACGACGGTCGAGCACGCCGCCCGTCTCGCGCATGTCTCGAAGTCCTTCGCCGGGCCCACCGGTCAGCAGCTCGTCCTGGACGACATCACGCTCGATGTCGCGCCGGGCGAGTTCGTCACCCTCCTGGGAGCCTCCGGGTGCGGAAAGTCGACGCTGCTCAATCTGGTGGCCGGACTCGACCGCCCGTCCAAGGGGTCCATCGAGACCCCCGGCGGGCGGCCGGCCCTGATGTTCCAGGAGCACGCCCTCTTCCCGTGGCTGACCGCGGGCAAGAACATCGAACTGGCCCTGCGGCTGCGCGGGGTGCCCAAGTCCGAGCGGCGCACCGAGGCTGAACGGCTGCTCGAACTCGTCCGCCTGGGCGGGGCGTACGGCAAGCGGGTGCACGAGCTGTCCGGTGGTATGCGGCAGCGCGTCGCGATGGCCCGCGCCCTCGCCCAGGACAGTCAACTGCTGCTGATGGACGAGCCGTTCGCGGCGCTCGACGCCATCACCCGCGATGTGCTGCACGACGAGCTCACCCGGATCTGGCGGGAGACGAACGCCTCGGTCCTCTTCGTCACGCACAACGTGCGCGAGGCCGTACGGCTCGCCCAGCGCGTCGTGCTGCTCTCGTCCCGGCCGGGCCGGATCGCCAGGGAGTGGACGGTCGACATCGAGCAGCCGCGCCGTATCGAGGACACCGCCGTCGCGGAGCTGTCCGTCGAGATCACCGAAGAACTGCGTGGGGAGATCCGCCGACATGGCCAGCACTGACATCACGTCGAGCCGGAAGCGGCCGGACGAGTCGGCCGGACCGGGCGGCGCGAAGCCCGACGATCTGGCGGGCCTGGAGGCCGGGCTCGACGCCCTGGACGCCGTGCAGATCAACCGCACCCCGGTGCGCGAGGTCCTGCTGCGCAAGGTGCTGCCGCCGGTCGTGGCGGTGGCGCTCGTCCTGGTGATCTGGGAGCTGCTTGTCCGCGCCCAGGTCACGGAGGTCTACAAGCTGCCGCCGCCCTCCGCGGTGTGGAACAGCGCGCGGGAGATGTGGCTCGCGGGCACGCTGCTGGAGGTCGTCTGGACCAGCGTCTCGCGCGGTCTGCTCGGCTTCCTCCTCGCGGTCGCCATCGGTACGCCGCTGGGGCTGCTGGTCGCCCGGGTGAAGCTGATCCGGGCCGCGATCGGCCCGATCCTGTCCGGGCTCCAGTCGCTGCCGTCGGTGGCGTGGGTGGCCCCGGCGGTGATCTGGCTCGGGCTGAACGACCAGATGATGTTCGCGGTGATCCTGCTGGGCGCGGTGCCCTCGATCGCCAACGGGCTGGTCTCCGGTGTCGACCAGGTGCCGCCGCTGTTCCTCCGGGCCGGCCGCACGCTGGGCGCGACCGGGCTGCGCGGGACCTGGCACATCGTGCTCCCGGCGGCGCTGCCCGGCTATCTGGCGGGCCTCAAGCAGGGCTGGGCGTTCTCCTGGCGCTCGCTGATGGCGGCCGAGATCATCGCCTCCTCACCCGAACTGGGTCTGGGGCTCGGGCAGTTGCTGGAGAACGGCCGCAGCAACTTCGACATGCCCGGGATCTTCCTCTCGATCCTGCTCATCCTGTTCGTCGGCATCGCCATCGACCTGCTCATCTTCAGTCCGCTGGAGCGGTGGGTACTGCGCAGCCGCGGTCTCCTCGTCAAGAACTGAGCCCTCCCATGACGCACCCCACGCTCCTCGTCATCGCCCACGGAAGCCGCGACCCGCGGCACGCCGCGACCGTGCACGCGCTCACCGAGCGGGTCCGGGCCGAGCGGCCGGGGCTGCGCGTGGAGACCGCGTACCTGGAGTTCAACGCCCCTTCCGTTCCTCGGGTGCTGGAGCGCCTGGCGGCGGCGGGGGCGGACGAGGTCGTCGCCCTTCCGCTGCTGCTCACCCGGGCGTTCCACGCCAAGACCGACATCCCCTCGGTCCTGCGCGAGGCCCGCGCCCGGCTGCCACGGCTGAACATCCGGCAGGCCGACGTGCTCGGCCCGTCCCCGCTGCTGAACGCCACGCTGGGGCGGCGGCTGCGGGAGGCCGGGATCCGTCCCGGCGACATCCCCCGGACCGGGCTCGTCCTGGCCTCGGCGGGATCCACAGACCCGGAGGCGATCGCAGTGATCGCTGAAATCGCGCGGGAGCTGCGGCACACCGGTTGGTGCGCCGTGCGGCCTGCGTTCGCCTCCGCTGTTCATCCCGGTGGCATCTCCCGCACCGAGGACGCGGTGAGGGCCCTGCGCGCCGACGGGGTGCGCCGGGTGGCGGTGGCCCCGTACGTCATCGCGCCCGGCCGGCTCCCCGACCGCATCGCGGTGGGCGCCGAGGTGGCCGGGGCTGACGTACTGGCCGATGTGCTGGGCCCCGCACCGGAGTTGGCGCGGCTGCTGCTGGACCGGTACGACGAGGCGCGGGTGACGGAGCGGGCCTCGCTGTCGGCGTGAGGTCCGGGAACGGCCGCCGTGGTGTTCCGTCCGGGTCAGCCGGCCGACCGGAGCCGCGACTCGTCCGCGCGGGCCGCGGCACCACGCGGTGCCCGGGAAACCGGAGGCACCGCTGCCCGCGCGTCTCCTGTTCATCGGGCCGCACCGACCTGTCGAGTATCACCAAGGACTCCGTGAACCGCTCCGATCTCCCCGCCAGGGCTCCCTCGCTCGCGGCCGGCATGGCCGCCGCCGATCACAGCCCGGCCGACCAGCTCGTCCAGACGCGCCATCGCGCCACGCTCGTGGCGAGCTGGGACATCGTGCCCGGATCGACCGTCCTGGAACTGGGCTGCGGTCAGGGTGACATGACCGCTGTCCTGGCAGAGGCGGTCGGGCCCGAGGGGCGCGTGGTGGCCATCGACGTGGCCGGCCCCTCCTACGGGTCACCGGTCACGCTCGGGGAATCGGCGGGCCGGCTCGCGGCGGGCCCTCTCGGGCCCCGCATCGACTTCCGTTTCGGCACCGACGTCCTCGACCCCTCGGTCGACTTCCCCGACCGTGCTTTCGACCATGTGGTGCTCGCGCACTGTTCCTGGTACTTCGCCTCGCTCGGGCAGCTGCGGGACACCCTGGCCCGGGCGCGGCGGTGGGCGCGGCAGCTGTGGTTCACCGAGTGGGACTTGACGCCCGGGTCCGGCGACCAGCTGGCGCACCTCCTCTCCGTGCTGATCCAGGGGCAGATCGAGGCCGCGGGATCAGCACGGCCGGGGCAACGTCCGCACGCCCTTCTCGCGTGAGGAGCTGCTGCGGCTCCTGCCCGCGGCCGGCTGGTCGGCCGAAGGCAGCCGGCCAGGTCGCCGCCTGTCTCGACCTGGCCGGATCGAAGGAGCGCCTGGCGTCGCTGCCCGAGCCGGTTCGCCGGCTCGTCCTCAGCCAGGCGGACGTCCTCCGGGCCCTTGCCGCGCCGGGCGGCAATCGCCCGCTCGCCGCGTATGCGGTCACGGCGCGCTGACATACGGCTCAGGGGTGGCGAACGAGCGGCCCTGCCTTCCGGCCTCGACCGATGTCGGCTCGCGGGCGGCCCCGGCCGGTCAGTCGTAGGAGAGGCCGCCGGACCGGGCGCGCTTGAGCTCGAGGAAACCCGGGTGGTTCGCGAGGACCCGGAAGCTGTCGAAGAGTTCGGCCGCCTCCGCGCCGCGCGGGATCGTGTTGAGGACCGGGCCGAACCAGACCGTGCCGTCGACGTGGATCGTCGGCGTGCCCACGTACGCGCCCTGCCCCGGGTCCTTGCCCGCGTCGTGGCCGCGGGCCACCTCGTCGTCGTACGCCGTGGAGTGTGCCGCTTCCGCCAGCTCGGCCGGCAGGCCCAGCTCGGCGAGCGAGGCGACGGTCACGGCGTCGAAGTCCTCGTCCTTGTGCTGGTGGATGCGGGTGCCGAGCGCGGTGTAGAGGTCCCGCAGGACTCCGTCGCCGTGGGCGGCGGCCGTCGGGCGAGCGTCTTTCGCGGCCGGTCCGGCTCCGGCGGTTCCGGCGCTGTCCGCGCCCGCGAGCGGGGCCGACCGGGAGATGTCCTGCCGCTCATCGACGTCGTAGCCTCTCCCTGAGGACCAGGGCCCGATACCGCGGGCCGGAGAAGAGTGGGAAGGGCCGAACCATGCGGGTCGAGTACGACGCGTCGACGAATATGGCGTACCTCTACCTGGTCGACAGCATCGGCCCGGGAGAAGCCGTCCGGCAGGTACCCGCCGAGGACGACTCGGCGGTACTCGACTACGACGCACACGGACGGCTCCTGGGTATCGAGCTTTCCAGCGCCACACGCCGGTTGCACCCGGAACTGCTGGCCGGCGCGGAGAAGACCGGCGGCGAGCCGCGCACGCGGTGATGGCCCGCCATGGCCGTGCGGCGGGACGCGGCCCGGAGATCAGACCTCGGTGAAAGGGCCGTCGTGGGGGCCGCCGGGCGGGCCGTCGTCGAACGGTGTGGCCTGGTGGAAGTAGAGCCGCCACCCCAGCGGGGTCAGCCGCCACAGGGAACTGCGGTGCGAGTGGACCCCCTTGGATTCGGTGTCGAAGGTGAGGTGCACCAGGTCGGCGCAGAGCTGCGCCCCTCGCATGCGGGAGGCGGTGAGCGGGCCGGGGCGTGGCGCGTCGTCGGCGGTGAGCGAGGCGATGATCGTCTCCCGGGTCCAGAGCCGACCGCTGGTGCCGATCTCCCGGAACTCGGGGTGCAGCAGCGAGGCGAGGCGCTCGGCGGAGGCCCGTACCACCGGGTCCAGCAGGCGCAGCTCGCCCTCGATCGCCGCGGCCACGGCGGGCGACGGCTCAGCCACGGGTCAGCTCCACGAGTTTCGCCACGGTGTTCCAGTTGCGGCTGGTGGCGGTGAGGCCCTTGACGTGGCGGGGGCGTCCCAGCGCGACCGCCAGCTTGGAGCGGCCGAGTCCGTCGGGGGCGTACAGGTACAGACAGCGGTCGCCGAGCCGGAACTCCTCCGGCAGGAAGTCCCCGGCTTCCAGGCCCGCGAAGCGGTCCGCGTCCACAGGCCGGTCGAAGAAGGTGGCGTGGAGCTGCTTGCCCTCCAGCTCGGCCGCGGGGAAGGGGCAGGCCCGGGCGACGGCGGCGAGATAGGCGGCGTCGCGGACGAGGCAGTCGACGGCGAATCCGAGCCGCCGGTGCAGGGCCTTCTCCAGGGCGGCGGCCAGCAGGTCCTCGTCGTCGGTCTCGCTCCGGAAGACGGCGTTGCCGCTCTGCAGGTGGGTGGCGATGCCGGTGTGCCCCAGTTCGGTGAGCACGGTGCGCAGTTCGGGCATGGGGACCCTCTTGCGGCCGCTCACGTTGATGCCCCGCAGCAGCGCCGCGTACGTCGTCGTCATGGCCACTCACTCTAGGCCCTCACCCGCGGATCCGGCCGGATTGGCCGGATTGGCCGGATTGGCCGGATCGGGGAGCGAGGCCCTGGCGACCGGGGAGCAAGGCCCGGGCGATGGTCGCGGTCGGCCGGATACGACGTGGCCGCCGCGCCCCGTGGGGGAGAGCGCGGCGGCCGCTGTGCTCGGGGCCGGGCGGCGGGGGTGTGACCACCGCCGCCCGGCGTCCGGTCGGAACGGGGTACTACTCGACGACCTTGAGGAGCTTGTTGGCCGTGCCCTCGGTGGCGTTGCTGATGGCGTCCGGGGTGGCTCCCTCGGTGAGCGCCGTGGCGACGGCCTCCGGGGTCGCGCCCTGGTTGCCCGCCAGGTAGACGGCGGCCGCGCCGACGACGTGCGGGGTGGCCATGGACGTACCCGAGATGGTGTTGGTGCCGGTGTCGCTGTCGTTCCAGGTGGACGTGATGTCCGAGCCCGGGGCGTAGATGTCGACGACCGGGCCGTAGTTGGAGAACGACGACTGCTCGTCGGCCTCCGTGGACGAGGCGACGGTGATCGCCTCGGGGACGCGGGAGGGCGAGCCCTGCCCGGCGTCGCTGGACTCGTTGCCGGCGGCCACACCGAAGGTGATGCCCGCGGCGATGGCCTTCTGCACGGCCTCGTCGAGGGCGGGGTCGGCTCCGCCGCCGAGGCTCATGTTGGCGACGGACGGGCCCTTGGCGTTGGCGGCGACCCAGTCGATCCCGGCGATGACCTGCTCGGTGGTGCCCGAGCCGTTGTCGTCCAGGACGCGGACGGCCACGATGTTCGCCTTCTTGGCGACGCCGTGCGCTGCCCCGGCTATGGTGCCCGCCACGTGGGTGCCGTGCCCGTTGCCGTCGTCGGCGTCGTCGTCGTTGTCGACGGCGTCGAAGCCGGAGGTGGCCCGGCCCTCGAAGTCCTCGTGGGTGACGCGGACACCGGTGTCGATGACGTACGCGGTGACGCCCTCGCCGCCGGCGTCCGGGTAGGTGTAGGCGTTGTCGCCCGCGGTCTCGGTCTGGTCGATCCGGTCCAGACCCCATGACGGCGGGTTGTCCTGGGTGGCGTCGATGCTGAACTTCTTGTTCTGCACCACCTTGGCGACGGCCGGGTCGGCGGCGAGGCGCTTGGCCTCGGTCTCCGAAAGGCCGCTGGCGGAGAAGCCGTCGATGCTGGAGGAGTAGGAGCGCTTGAGCTTGCCGCCGTACTCCTTCGCGAGCTCGGACTTGTCGGCCTTCTTCTCGTCCAGCATCACGATGTAGCTGCCGGACACCGCGGTCGCGGCGTCCGCGCCGTAGACCGTGCCCATGGGAGCCGGTGCGGCTCCGGCGAACGAGGTGCCGAGAAGGGTGACTCCGGCGGCGGCCGCCACGGCGGTGATCGCGGCGGTCAGCTTGGTGCGACGGGTGCGCTGGTGCTTGGCCATGAAGAGGGGTCTCCTCGTCAAACTCTGTGGGGGGATTGGCCCTCGGCCGGAAGATCTCCGGGGGCTGGCTCGAAACCCTGACCGATTGACGAGCACAGATCAAGGCCTGCATGAGGGTGTGACTTGCTCAACAAGGTTCCGTAATAAGAAATCGGCCATGGCCGGTCACACGGGCCGCGGAGAGCCGACCGCTGTCCGGGCCGCCCGGATCGACCGGCCCCGGACCGCCCCGCGAGCACGCACCGCCTCGCATATCGCCTGCTCAGAGCCGCACTTGAAGCGTCGGACACCGACCGTCCGGCCGCTACCGGGGCGCCGCCGGGGCCGGTGGGGCGGGAGTGACCGGACGTGAAGACTCGTGAAGGTCCGTGAAGGTGTGCGCGAGAGGGGTGAACACCCGGCCCCTGGTGTGAAATCGCGAGGGCGTGCGTGCAGATGCGCCGACCGGACCCGGCGCGACAGAGGCTTCACAGAGCCGAAAAACGGACGTCCCGCCCCGGAGAACCGCTGGTCGCGGCAGTCGGGGCGGGACGGAGAACGTCCGGATAGCGCTCAGGCGATTCCGCTCAGCGCGACAGTTGGGCCTCGATGAGGTCGGCGGCCCGCGGGGTGCCACCCTCCCGCGCCATCTGCTCGCTCAGCCGCTCGCACCGGGCGGCCACTTCGGGGTCGTTCACCAGAGCCAGCACGGCCTCGCGCAGGCTCGCGGCGTCGGCCTCCTCCATCGGGAGGTGCCGGGCCACCCCCAGCGACTGGAGCATGTCCGCGTTGCCGAACTGGTCGACGGCCTGGGGGACGGCGACCATCGGGGTGCCGGTGGCGAGCCCCTCCTGGCTCCCGCCCGCGCCGGCGTGGGTGATGAAGGCGTCGGCCTGCTTGAGGACGGCCAGCTGCGGCACCCAGGTGCGTACCTCCACATTGCCCGGTACGTCTCCGAGTTCGGCGGGGTCGACGTGGGCGCCGATCTGGAGCACCACGTGCCAGCCCGGCAGGCCGCGAGAGGCCTCGACGCACTCCCGGTAGAACGCGGGCTGCTTGGTGAACGAGGAGCCCAGCGACACCAGGAGCACCTTCTCCGCCCCGGCGGGCCGGGCCCACTCCCCCTGGTCCGCGCGGTCGCCCTGACAGGCCCCGACGAAGGTGTACATCTCGCGGTTCACCCGGTCCGCGTTCGGCTGGAGCGCCTCGGGGATCAGCACGATGCCGAAGCGCGGGCGGGCCACGAAGTCGTCGCTGGGAACATGGCCGAGGCCGTTCTCGGCGAGCCAGTCGTCGAAGCGCGCGTAGTACGCCTTGCCGCGCTCGGTCTGCTTCAGCTCGGCGGTCATCGGCTCGCCGACCTCCTGCTCGTATCCGTCCCAGGGGACCAGGTTGGGCCAGAGGGAGACGGCGGGAACGCCCCAGCGGTGGGCAAGGACCCGGGCGGGGTAGGAGGTGATGTCGTGCAGGACGAGGTCGGGCTCGTCGCCCGCGAAGGCCTCGGCGAGCTGCGGGAGCGCCTGGAGCGCGTCGTCGAGGAAGGGTTCGATGTTGTCGATCAGCTCGGTGCCCCAGGCATCGGGGTCGTCGTCGGTCGGCAGGGTCGAGGTGTAGATCACCGGCCGGGCGCCGGTGGCGGCGACCTTTTCGGCGAAGGAGGCCGGGATGGCGTAGCTGACGCGGTGTCCACGGTCGACGAGTTCGCGGATGACGTCGAGGCTCGGGTTCACATGTCCGTGGGCGGCGATGGAGAACATGGCGATGTGGGCACGCGGGGATTCCGTCATGCCGCACACCCTAGGCGAGACGAGACGTCTCGTGCAACCTGTTTCCCTGGCCGGGATCAGCGCTGGTAGCGGGCCAGCACCCGGTTTCCGTCGTCGACCAGCCGTTTCCGCAGCTCGTCGGTGTCGATCGCGCCGCTGTAGTACTCCTGGAGGGCGGGGGTGGCCACCTTGTCCTTCCACTCGGGGTAGCCGCGCACCGACTGGGCGGGTGCCGGGCGCAGCCCCCGCGCGAGCGCGGTGCCGACGGCCCAGCCGTGCTCGCTCCCCCGCAGCGACGGGTCGGCCAGGGCCTCCGTACCGGTGGGCAGCATCCAGTCGCCCCGGGCGAGGCGCACCATGTTCGGGGGGCGCAGCAGGAAGTCGATGAACGCGACGGCCTCCTTCTTGTGCGGGCTCTCCTCGGCGACCGACAGCGTCTGCGGGCTCACGCCCTGGACCGCGCCGCCGGCGCCCGCGGGCATCGGCAGAACCGTCCAGTCGAACCCCTCGGGGGCCTGCTGGATGATCTGCTGGCGGTAGGAGAAGCCGAGCGGGAGCATCGCGTACTTGCCGCCGAAGAACCCGGGCAGCGCGTCCGACCCGCCCATGCCCAGCGCGCCGCGGGCCGCGCTCCCGTCGGTGTTGACCTGGTCGCGGATGGTGCCGGTCACCACGCCGTCGCCCGGCTCGAAGCGCAGGACCGCCTTGCCGTCGTCGTCGCGGTGGAAGAGCTGTCCGCCGCCGGACAGGCCCAGGTTGAGTGTGACGGAGACCGGCTCTTTCAGCGGCCAGGCGACCCCGTACCGCCCTTTGCCCGTCAGCTCGTCGGTGACCTGCCGGAACTCCTTCCAGCTCCAGGGGCGCTCCGGGGTCGGGACGCGCGCGCCCGAGTCCTTCAGCAGCTTCGTGTTGGCGATCAGCACCCGGGGCTCCTGGAGGAAAGGCACCCCGTACACGCCCTCGCCGAACGTGGTGGTGCGCCAGGACTGTTCGGGGATGTCGGCCTTGAGCCGGTCGGGGAGAAGGGGGCGCAGGTCGGCGAGGTAGCCCCCGTACGCGAAGTCGGCCAGGTCGTCGGAGGCGTCGTGGATGACGTCGGGGGCCTCGCCGCCCTCGAAGGAGGTGAGCAGCTGGTCGTGGACGCTGTCCCAGGTGCCCTGGACGTAGTCCACCTGGACATCGGGATGGGCCGCGTTCCACTCCTTCACCAGTTGCTTGTTGGCGTCGACGGACTCCTTCTGCCAGGCCAGCGACTGGAACCGGAGCCGGATCGTGCCGTCCGCGTCCCGCCCGTCGTCGCCGTCGCCGGAGCAGCCGGTGAGCAGCAGGGCCAGTACGGCGACGGCGGTCGCCGCCCGCCGGGCCGCGGCGCGCATCAGTTCTTCACCGCCCCGGCCGTCATCCCGCCGGTGATCCGCCGCTGGATGAAAGCGAAGAGGACGAGGGAGGGGAGTGTGGCGAGGAAGGCGGCCGCGGCGAGGGGGCCGAGGTCGGCCACGCCCTCCGCGCCGAGGAAGTGGGTGAGGACGACCGGCAAGGTCTGCTTCTCCGGGGTCTTGAGCAGGACGAGCGCGAAGAAGAACTCGTTCCATGCGGTGATGAACGCGAACAGCGCGGTGGCGACGATCCCGGGGGCGAGCAGCGGGGCCACGACCGAGACGAGCGTCCGTACGCGGCCCGCCCCGTCGACGGCGGCGGCCTCCTCCAGCTCGGTCGGCACGGCCCGTACGTATCCGGCGAGCATCCACAGCGCGAAGGGCAGCGACCAGACGACGTAGACCATGATCAGCCCCCACAGGGTGTTGATCAGGTGCAGGTTCTTCAGGATCAGGAAGAGCGGGATGATCACCAGGACGAACGGGAACGCCTGGCTGACGACCACCCAGCCGGTCGCGGCGGCGGCGAGCCGGCCCCGGTGGCGGGCCATCACATAGGCCATCGGGGTGGCGATCACGACGGCGATCACGGCCGCGCCGACGGCGGCGATCAGGGAGTTGGCGGCGGCCTGGAGCAGCGGCTGCTCGTCGAAGGCCTGCCGGAAGTTGTCCAGGGTGGGCTGCTCGGGGATCCAGGTGGGGTGGAGCGAGCCCAGTTCGCGGGCGGGTTTGAAGGCGGTCGAGATCAGCCACACGAACGGGAACGCGAGGAAGACCAGATACGCCAGGAGTGCCAGGTACTGAGCGGCCCGCGCGGACGCGCTGGTGCGCAGGCCGGTCGGCTCCCGCCCCGCCGGTCCACGCCTCGCGGACCCGGCCCCCGCCGGCTTCCGCCCCATCGGTCCGCGCCTCATCGGTCCTCGCCTCCCCTGAGCCGGCCGACGAGGTGGACGGCGAGGAGCACGGAGATCACCGCGACCATCACGAAGCCCATCGCCGCGGCGTACCCGAACTGCCCGTACCGGAAGGCCTCCTCGTAGGCGAAGAGCATCGGCAGCCGGGTCCGGCCGCCGGGTCCGCCACTGGTCAGGACGTAGACCAGGGCGAAGGAGTTGAAGTTCCAGATCAGGTTGAGCGCGGAGATCGCGAGCGCGATCGGTTTCAGCGCGGGCCAGGTGACGGTACGGAAACGCCGCCACGCGCCCGCTCCGTCCAGGGCGGCCGCCTCGTGCAGTTCGCGCGGGGTGTTCTGGAGTCCGGCGAGCAGGGCCACGGTGGTCTGGGGCATGCCCGCCCAGATGCCGACGAGGATCACGGCGGGCAGCGCGGTGGCGAGGCCGGTCAGCCAGTCCCGGCCGTCGCCGAGTCCGAGGTCGCGGACGGTCTCGTTGAGGATGCCGGCGTCCGGGTTGTAGACGAGCCGCCACATGATGCCGACGACGACCTCGGGCATCGCCCAGGGGATGATCGCCAGCGCCCGGGCCAGCCAGCGCATCCGCAGGTTCTGGTTGAGCAGCAGGGCGAGGCCGAGCGCCAGCAGGAACTGCGGGACGGTGACGCCCACGGCCCAGAGCAGGCCGATCCGGAACGAGTCCCAGAACAGGGTGTCGTGCAGCAGGTCCTGGAAATTCAGGGTGCCGATCCACTGGGTGGAGCGGGTGCGACCGGACTGCGCGTCGGTGAAGGCGAGAGCGAGGCCGTAGAGCAGCGGTCCGACGCTGAGGAGCAGGATCGGAATGAGCGCGGGCAGCACCAGGAACCAGGCGGCCCGGTCCCCGAACGCCTTGCGTTCCGGTCGGCCCGGCCGTCCCGGGCGGCCGGAGCCCCCCGCGCGTCCGCCCCGCCCGCCCTGCCCGTCCGGTCCGGTGCGCCCGCTGTGCGGGTCGTCAGGTCCGGGCCGCTTCGCCGCGGTCACCGATGTCACGAAGTAGACCCCTTTGCCCCGTATCTCCCTGATGCGGCTGAGACGGACTTCATCCCGTTCCTCCTGCCCGGGAGGCCTCCGTCATCGTGCTGACGGGGCATCGGTTCGTCAAGGTGGCCTGCGGGGATGCAAAATCGCACCCATGGACGAGATGCGAGCGCGCGAGGTGCTGACGGCCGCCGGCGTTCCCGGCGCGGCTGAGCTGCTCGCGCTGGGCGAGAACGCGGTCTTCGCCGCCGGCGACCTGGTGATCAAGGTCGGCCGGGACGCCACCGGCCACCCCGAGCTGCGCGAGCGGGCGGAGCGGGAGGTGGCCCTCGCCGACTGGCTCGCCGCGTCCGGCGTCCCGGCCGTCCGCGCGGCCGAGCGGGGGCCGCGCCTGGTCGAGGGCCACCCCGTGACGCTGTGGCACCGGCTTCCCGACCCCGTACGCCCCGCCGAGCCGCGCGACCTCGCACCGCTGCTCTCCCTGGTGCACGCGCTGCCCGCCCCGGTCGGCTTCACCCTGCCGCGCCGCGAGCTGCTGGGCGGCGTGGAGCGCTGGCTGAGCCTGGCGGGAGAGGCGATCGACCCGGCGGACGCCGACTACCTCCGCGAGCGCCGCGACGGCTTCGCGGCCGCGGCCGCCGCGCTCGTTCCGCATCTGCCGCCGGGACCGATCCACGGCGACGCGCTCCCGCGCAACGTCCACGTCGGGCCCGACGGCCCGGTCCTGGTCGACCTGGAGACGTTCTCCGCCGATCTGCGCGAGCACGACCTGGTCGTTCTCGCCCTCTCCCGCGACCGCTACGGCCTCGACCCCGCCGCCTACGACGCCTTCACCTCCGCGTACGGCTGGGACGTCCGGGAGTGGGAGGGGTGCGCGGTGCTGCGCGGCGCCCGGGAGACGGCCAGCTGCGCCTGGGTCTCCCAGCACGCCCCGGCCAACCCGAAGGCGCTCGCCGAATTCCGCCGTCGGGTGGCATCGCTGCGCGAGGGGGACGCGGCGGTTCGGTGGTATCCGTTCTAGCGCTCGACGACTCCCGTGGTTCCGGTTCAGGTGCCAGTACCGGTTCAGGTTCCGGTTCCGGTTCCGGTTCCGGCAGGGTCGGCGACGGGAGGACCGGATGATGGACGGCGTCGCGGCTCAGGCCATCGTGGGCGACATCGTCGATCGGCTCGGCGTCCGGGTGAACGTCATGGACGATCACGGCATCATCATCGCCAGCAGCGACCGGTCCAGGGTGGGCAGCCTCCACGAGGGGGCGCTGCGTGTGCTGCGGACGGGGCGGCTGTTCGCCGTCACCAGCGAAGAGGCCCACGCCCTGACGGGGACGCTCGCCGGAGTCAATCTGCCGTTGCGGCTCGGCGACGAGATCGTGGGCGTCGTCGGTGTGAGCGGCGACCCCGCGCGTGTGGGCGAGATCGCCCGGGCCATCGCGAGGATGGCCGAACTCATGGTCGCTCAGCAGGCGTTCCTCGGAGAGGCCGGCTGGCGCCACCGCGTGCGGTTGCAGCTGATCGAGGACCTGCGCACCGGAGGTCTGACCGGGGCGGGCTGGCGGCAGCGGCAGCAGCTCGCGGGCTGCCGGGTGGAGCCTCCGTACCACCTGTTCGTGATCGACGGCGTGACGTCACGGCCCGGCCGCGGCCCCCTGGGCGATCCGGAGGACCCCGCGGAGCGGTACCGCCGGCTGGAGGCGGACGAGGCCGCCACCATCATCGCGCCGGACACGAACGGCGTCCTGTGGGTGGTGGCCGGCGGGTCCGCCGGAGTCGGGCTGCGGCACCGGATCTCGCTGCTGTGCCGGGCGGAGAGCGACATCGGATGCCTGGACGCGGGGCGCGCCGATGACTTCCCGACGCTCCTCGAACGGGCCGCGCAGGCCGGGTTCGCGCTGCGGCGGCGGCTGCGCGGTGTGGTGCACCTGTCCAGTCTGGAGCTGCCGGTCCTCCTCGCCAGGCTCGACCCCGGGACCCGGCGCGGTGCGGCGGCACGCATCGTGGGGGCGCTGCCCGAGGAGCTGCGCCACACCCTGCGGGTGTACTTCACGCACGACCGGAACGTGGGCGACGCCGCGACCGCTCTGAACGTCCACCGCAACACCCTGGCCTACCGCCTCGGACGCGTGGAGCACCTCACCGGCCGCGACCCGCGCGCCTTCCAGGACGCGGTGGTCCTCCAGGTCGCGCTGCACCTGCAGGAGCTGTCCGAGCCGGAGTGACCGGGATGTCGAGGTTCCTTCCGCGGGCGCTTGTGCACATGCACAGAGACGCCCGGCCAGGACCGGGGGAACTTCGTCTGCCGAGCCGATGTCCCACGGGTGGGGCGATTCCTACAGTGCTCTCACGGACCGTTCGTTTCCCGAGTGTTCCGGTTTCCACCCAAGGAGTCCCATGAGCACCGCAGGACCGTCCCTGCTCGTCGCCCTCGCGATAAGCATCGTCTTGATCATCGTTCTGTGCGGCCGGTTCCGGCTGCACCCCTTCCTGGCCATCGTCATCGCCACGTACGGCTTCGGCCTCGCGGCGATGGGCATCGGGGCGGCGACCGGGGCGGACAAACCCTTCGTCGACGACCTCGGAGCCACCATCGCCGAGGGGTTCGGCTCCATTCTGGCCAGTATCGGCCTGGTGATTCTGTTCGGGACGATCATCGGCAAGGTCCTGGAGCGCACGGGTGCGGCGGTCACCCTCGCCGAGGCCGTGCTCAAGGTCGTGGGCAAACGGCATCCGGCGCTCGCCATGTCGGTCATGGGCTGGGTCGTCTCCATTCCCGTGTTCTGCGACTCCGGCTACGTGGTGCTGTCCCCGCTCCAGCGGTCGATCGCCCGCAGGACCGGCAAGAACCCGGTCGTCCTGGGCACGGCGCTGGCCACCGGCCTGTACGCGTCGCACACCTTCGTACCGCCCACGCCGGGTCCCATCGCCGCGGCGGGGAACGTGGGCATCGGGTCGGACGGACTGGTGTGGGTCATCCTCTTCAGCATCCCGGTCTCGTTGGTCGCCGCGCTGGCCGGACTGGTCTGGGCCCTGCGTCGCACCCAGGACATGCGGAGTTCGCTGCCCGACGTCGAGGAGTCCTTCGAGGAGTACAAGGAGCAGTTCGAGCGGCTTCCGGGGCTCGGCCGGGCGCTGGCTCCGATCCTCGTCCCGATCGTCCTGATGGCCACCGGCTCGGTCGCGGCCTTCCCCTCGGGTGACTCCACGCTCGTCGACGGCGCCCTCGGAGCCCTGCTCACGGACCTGGGCTCCCCGGTCAACGCCCTGCTGATCGGTGTCGTCCTGGCACTCGCGCTGCTCCCGCCGCGGCGGGACGCCAAGGCGCTCACCACCTGGGTCGCCGAGGGCCTGGTCGACGCGGCGCCGATTCTCGTCATCACCGGGGCGGGCGGCGCGTTCGGCGCGGTGATCAAGGGGACGCCGCTGGCCGACTACATCGGCACCCTCATCGGGGACGGCTCGGCGCTGAGGGGAGTGACCGCCCTCCTGGTGCTGTTCGGGATCGCGGCGCTTCTCAAGACCGCGCAGGGCAGCAGCACCGCCGCGCTCATCATCACCTCCACCCTCGCCCACCCGCTGCTGCCCACGCTGGGCCTGGACGGAACGCTCGGCTCGATCCCCATCGGCCAGGTGATGGCGGTGCTGGCGATCGGCGCCGGCGCCATGGTGGTGAGCCATGTCAACGACTCGTACTTCTGGGTCGTCACCCAGTTCTCCGGAATGGACGTCAAGACCGCGTACCGGGCGCACACGGCGGCCACCCTGGTCCAGGGCCTCAGTGCGCTGGCCGCCGTACTCGTGCTCGGCGCCGTGCTGCTCTGAACGGCCGACGCCCTCCGGCGGCCTGCCGGCCGCACGGTGCCACGTATGCTTCCGCCGACTGTCCCGCACCATGCGAACCGGAGCCTTCCCATGCCCATGGCCCGCTCGACCGCAGTGACATGGAGCCTCTCGGCCCTGGCCGCCGGAGCGCTGCTCGTCGGCTGCTCGGCCTCGGCCAGTGTGGGGAGTTCCGAGTCGAAGCTGTCCAAGGACAAGCTGTCCGCCACGGTCGCGAAGAAGCTCGCCGAGACGACGGGCCAGCCGGAACCGGACGTCACGTGCCCCGAGGACCTCGCCGGGAAGGTCGGCACCGAGACCCGCTGCACCCTCACGGCGGGCGACGGCAGCACCCTGGGCGTGACGGCCACCGTCACCTCGGTCGACGGCGATCAGATCAACTTCGACATCGAGGCGGACGACAAGGCCTCCCCCGCCGCGAACTGACGCGGGGGGCTTCCGTCCCGCCCGCCCCGGCTCAGCGGCTGCGCGGGATCACCGGCTGCGCGGGATCACCGGCCAGGACGCCTCGACCACGGCCGTCGGGTCCGAGCGGCGCAGGTAGGCCTGGAGCGAGGCCGACTGCTCGGCGGCCGCCCGGATCTGAAGGGCGTGCAGTTCGGCGGGCGGCAGGGTGCCGACGGGGCGGTGCCGCTCTCCCATCCGGCGCACCACGCGTACGGCGGCCACCGCGTCGGCGCTCGCCTCGTGGGCTCCGTCGAGCGTGACCCCGTAGTGGTCGCAGAGTGCTTGGAGGGCCCGCTTGCCCCTGCGGTACTTGTCGACGTGCTTGTCGATCACCAGCGGGTCGATGACGGGCGAGGGCGCTCCGCCGACCCGCTCGTCGACCGATGGCAGCCCGTACCTGCGGCACTCGCGGTCCAGCAGCGAGAGGTCGTAGCGGGCGTTCATCACCACCAGCGGGACGCCCGAGCGCAGCACCTCGGCGACCGCGTGTGCGATCTCCTCGACCGCCGGGGCGGCCCGCGACCCGTGCCTGCGGGCGTGGTCGGTGCCGATACCGTGGATCGCGGAGGCCTGTTCGGGTATCGCCACCCCCGGGTCGAGCAGCCAGGTCCGCTGCTCGGCGACCGTCCCGTCCGCGTCCAGCCGGACCAGTGCGGCGGTGACGATCCGGTCGTTCTCGACGTCGGTCCCCGTCGTCTCCAGGTCGAAGCCGACCAGTGTTCCCCGGTGCCAGCTCATCCCGATACCTCCTTCGTGGTGCGCTCCCCCATGTGCTGACCACCTTCGCACGGGCCACTGACAGCGCCCCGGGGAGGGCCGCGGCCGGCCACGGCCCGTCAGAAGACCGGGCGGGCCGGTGAGGAGAGCAAGGCGCGCCCGTCGGCTCAGGAGGACGGGCGGGTCCGTCAGGGGGCAGGGCCGGAGAGCGGGCGGGCCCGCCGGCTCAGGAGACCGGCCGGGAGTCCGTCCAGACCGATTCGAACTCCTCGCGGTATGTCTCGAACAGGCCGTGCTCGCTGTCCTGACCCGCCCGCACCACCGTCCGCCGGCCCCCGCCGCGCAGCACCAGGACGGGCGCCTCCATGCCACGGGCCCGCCGCAGATAGGGCTGGACGACGCCCACGGCGTCCGGGCCGTCGCCGTCCACCAGGTAGGCGGTGAAGCGCGGGGTCTCGTCGAAGACCTGGATCTCGAACGCGCCCGGGTCGCGGAGCTTGGAGCGCACCCGGCGCATGTGCAGGATGTTCATCTCCACCGAGCGGCTCAGCTCGCCCTTCTTGAGGCCGAGTTCCCGCTCCCGGCGGCGCACCGCGCTGCTGGCCGGGTTGATGAACAGCAGCCGGACCCGGCAGCCCGATTCGGCGAGCCGGACGAGCCGGCGGCCGGAGAAGTTCTGGACGAGCAGGTTGAGCCCTATGCCGATGGCGTCGAGTCGCCGTGCCCCGCCGAAGAGGTCCTCGGCGGGCAGCTGGCGCTGGAGCCGGACCCGGTCGGGGTGGACGGAGACCACGTCCGCATAGCGGTCGCCGACCAGCTCCTCCACCGCGTCGACCGGCAGCCGGTCCGCGGAGGGCACCCCCGCCCCGCTGCCGAGGATGTCAAGCAGCCGGGCGGAGGCGCGCTCCGCCTGGGCGAGGACCGCTTCGTTCAGCGCGCGGTTGCGGGAGACGACGTTGCGTGCGACCTCCAGCTCGTCCAGGGCCAGCTCGACGTCCCGCCGGTCGTCGAAGTACGGCTCGAAACAGGGCCAGTGCTGGACCATCAGCTCACGCAGCTGCGGCAGCGTCAGGAAGCTGAGGACGTTGTCGTCGGCCGGGTCCAGCAGATAGCCCTTGCGGCGCGAGACCTCGCGTACGGCGACGGCGCGCTGCACCCACTCCTGCCCGGCCGGTCCGGCCGCGGCCACCACCCACTCCTCGCCGTGCACCGGCTCGTAGATCGGCCGGAGCACCGCGGCGACGACGGCCCGCAGACGTTGTTCGACCAGATTCAGCCAGATATAGGCGCGCCCGGCCCGCTGGGCCCGGGTGCGCACCTCGTTCCAGGCCTCCGAGCCCCAGTCCAGCTCGGCGCCGATCTCCATGGGCTGCGCGAGGGACACCGCCCCGGGCGGGGCATCGGTCGATTCCCCCTCGTGACCTGCGTCACCTGGGGGCAGCTCGAACCCTCCCGAGCTCACCCGCGTACCGCCTTCCACTCCCCCACCCAACGATCAAGGAAGGGTACTCCGGGACCACGATCCAACGCAGCCCGATGCGCAGGCGACTTTCTCAACTCCCCTGCGTGTAAGGCTTGTTCCTTGCGGCAAGATCGGGTGGAGTGAGCGGATTCATAGCGATTCGGGCCCCTGCCCCAGGGCGGGAACCGGACGCCCACCGGGTGACGGGGCCCGGAAGCGCGTCCGGGGCGGCACGGGAGTGTCCGAAGTTGACCGGTGCGGCCCGGGTCCGGCGACGGGACCCGGCCGCACCGGGCGACGTCCTAGGTGAGCACCGTGTTTTCGGGGAGTATTCGGGAAGCATCGGGCCGAGGAAAGCCACCGCACCCGGATCAGAAGTGGGAAGAGTCTTCATCATGCAGGTCTGGCCGGGACACGCTTACCCCCTCGGCGCCACGTACGACGGCGCCGGCACCAACTTCGCGGTCTTCTCCGAGGCCGCCCACCGGATCGAACTGTGCCTGTTGCACGACGACGGTTCGGAGACGGCGGTGGAGCTGCGCGAGACCGACGCCTTCGTGCGCCACGCCTATCTGCCCGGGGTGATGCCGGGTCAGCGGTACGGCTTCCGGGTGCACGGCCCCTACGAACCCCAGCGCGGGCAGCGGTGCAACTCCGCGAAGCTGCTGCTGGACCCGTACGCCCGTGCGGTGGCCGGAAAGATCCAGTGGGGCGAGGAGGTGTACGGCTATCCGTTCGGCAGGCCGGACGCCCGCAACGACCTCGACTCGGCCCCGCACACCATGAGCTCGGTGGTGGTCAACCCGTACTTCGACTGGGGCGACGACCGCCGCCCCCGGACGGACTACCACCGCACGGTGATCTACGAGGCCCATGTGAAGGGCCTGACGATGCTGCATCCCGGCCTCCCGCCCGAGCTGCGCGGCACGTACGCGGGTCTCGCCCACCCGGAGGTGATCGCCCACCTGACCGAACTGGGGGTCACCGCGATCGAGCTGATGCCCGTTCACCAGTTCGTGCAGGACCACCGGCTTTCGGACATGGGGCTCGCCAACTACTGGGGCTACAACACCATCGGCTTCTTCGCCCCGCACAACACGTACGCCTCCTGGGGCGACCGCGGCGAACAGGTGCTGGAGTTCAAGCAGGCGGTGAAGGCGCTCCACCAGGCGGGGATCGAGGTCATCCTCGATGTCGTCTACAACCACACCGCCGAGGGCAACCACCTCGGTCCCACGCTCTCCTTCCGCGGCCTCGACAACGCCTCCTATTACCGGCTCACCGACGACCAGCGCTACTACATGGACACCACGGGCACGGGGAACTCCCTGCTCATGCGGTCCCCGCACGTCCTCCAGATGATCATGGACTCGCTGCGGTACTGGGTGACCGAGATGCATGTGGACGGCTTCCGCTTCGACCTCGCGGCGACGCTCGCCCGGCAGTTCCACGAGGTGGACCGGCTCTCCTCGTTCTTCGACCTGGTGCAGCAGGACCCGGTGGTCAGCCAGGTGAAGCTGATCGCCGAACCGTGGGACGTCGGCGAGGGCGGCTACCAGGTGGGCAACTTCCCGCCGCTGTGGACCGAGTGGAACGGCAAGTACCGCGACACGGTCCGCGATCTGTGGCGGGGCGAGCCGCGCACCCTGGCGGAGTTCGCCGGGCGGCTCACCGGCTCCTCCGACCTCTACCAGGACGACGGCCGCCGCCCGCTCGCCTCGATCAACTTCACCACCTGCCACGACGGCTTCACCCTGCACGACCTCGTCTCGTACAACGACAAGCGCAACGACGCCAACGGGGAGGACAACCGGGACGGCGAGAGCCACAACCGGTCCTGGAACTGCGGCGCGGAGGGCGAGAGCGACGACCCGGAGGTCCTGGAGCTGCGGGCCCGCCAGATGCGGAACTTCATCGCCACGCTGATGCTCTCGCAGGGCGTGCCGATGCTGAGCCACGGCGACGAGTTCGCCCGTACGCAGAACGGCAACAACAACGCCTACTGCCAGGACAACGAGCTGGCCTGGGTGCACTGGCCCGATCCGGACGAGAAGGCCGACGCCCCCGCCTCGACCCTGCTGGAGTTCACCCGGGCCATGGTGTGGCTCCGCCGCGACCACCCCGTCTTCCGGCGCCGCCGCTTCTTCCACGGACGGCCGGTGGAGGGCACCCACGACGAGCTCTCCGACATCGCCTGGTTCACCCCGGAGGGCGAGGAGATGACGCAGCGGGACTGGCAGGCGGCCCACGCCAAGGCGATGACCGTGTTCCTGAACGGGCACGCGATCTCGGAGCCGGGGCCGCGCGGCGAGCGGATCTCCGACGACTCGTTCCTGCTGATGTTCAACGCGAGCGCCGAGACGCTGGAGTTCGCCGTTCCGGTCGGCCACGGGGAGCAGTGGCAGGTCGTCGTCGACACCGCGCGGCCGGACGGGGTGGAGCCGGGGGCGGGACCGAAGGTCGCCGAGGGCGAACGGGTCACGCTGATCGGGCGCAGCCTGACCGTGCTGAAGCGGCCCGCCTGAGGTCTCGTGGGCCGGGAGCGGGAGTGAGTGTTCCGCGCGGGGTGACACGGAGCGCCCCGGGCGGGGTACGTAGGAGTCCATGACGCCCACCGCCACGTACCGGCTTCAGCTCCAGCCCGACTTCCCGTTCGCCGCCGCCGAGAAGGCCGTGCCGTATCTCGCCGCGCTCGGCGTCTCGCACCTCCACCTGTCGCCCGTCCTGGAGGCGGTCCCCGGCTCCCCGCACGGCTACGACGTCGTCGACCACAGCCGGGTCCGGGCGGAGCTGGGCGGGGAGGAGGGGCTGCGCTCGCTCGCCTCGGCCGCCCGGGAGCACGGGCTCGGCCTGGTCCTGGACATCGTGCCCAACCACATGGCGGCCGCGCCCCGGCACAACCGCCGGCTGTGGGACGTGCTGCGCGAGGGCCCGACCTCCCCGTCCGCCCGCTGGTTCGACATCGACTGGGCGGCCGGCGGAGACCGGGTGCTGCTGCCGGTGCTCGCCGGGCCGCTCGGCGGAGAGCTGGAGCGCCTCTCGGTGGACGGGGAGGTGCTGCGCTACGGCGAGCTGGAGTTCCCGTTGCGCGTCGGGACGGCGGGCCTTCCCCTGCCGGAGCTGCTGGACGCCCAGCACTACCGGCTCGGCTGGTGGCGCCTGGCCCGTACCGAGCTGAACTACCGGCGGTTCTTCACCGTCTCCGAGCTGATCGGGGTCCGCGTCGAACACCCGGAGGTCTTCGACGCCACGCACGCCAAGGTCCTCGAACTGCTCCGCGACGGGGTACTCGACGGGCTGCGCGTCGACCATCCCGACGGCCTCGCCGCCCCCGCCGCCTATCTGGAGCGGCTGAACGAGGCCACCGGCGGCCGCTGGACGGTGGTGGAGAAGATCCTCACCGGCGACGAGCGGCTGCCTGCGGAGTGGGCGGTCGCGGGCACCACCGGGTACGACGCGCTGCACCGGATCGACGGGCTGTTCACCGACCCGTCCGGCGCGGCGGAGCTGCTCGGCCGCTACCGGGAGTTCGCGGGCCCGCCGGGCGACCGGGGCGGCGACTGGACGGCGACGGTGCGCCGGGCCGCGTACCGGGTGGTGACGCACGAGCTGGCCGCCGAAACCGCGTGGCTGACCCGGCTCGCGGCCGGGATCTGCGGCCGGGACCCCGCGCTGCGCGACCACGCGCCCTGGGCGCTGGAGACGGCGGTCCGGGAGCTGCTGGTGCGGATCCCGGTGTACCGCCCGTACGTCACGGCGGGCGAACCGCCGACGCGGATCGCCGAGAAGACGCGGATCGCCGAGGAGACGCTGACCGACGAGGCGGTACGGGACGCGAAGGCGGTGTTCTCCGTCCCGGAGGAGGCGACGGCCGTGGACGTCGTACGGGATCTGGCGCTCGGGCGGCTCGGTGACGGGGAGGAACAGGCGGCGTTCTGCGCCCGGTTCGCGCAGACCGCGTCCGCGCTGCACGCCAAGTCGGTGGAGGACACGGCGTTCTACCGGTACGTCCCGCTGGTCTCGGCCACCGAGGTGGGCGGGGACCCGGGGCGGCCCGCGGTGTCGCCGGAGGAGTTCCACGCCTTCGCGGCGCGGATCGCGCGCGACTGGCCCGCCACCGGCACGGTCCTGACCACGCACGACACCAAGCGCAGCGCGGACGTGCGGGCCCGGATCGCGGTGCTGTCCCAGTGCCCGGAGCGGTGGGCGGCGCTGGTGGCGGAGCTGTCGGCGGCGACCGCCGTGGCGGCCCCGGATCGACAACTGGCCTGGGCCGCATGGCAGTCGGCGTACGGCTGCGCGGAGCTGCCGGCCGAGGAGCTGTCCGAGCGGCTGGGGCCGGCGTTGTTGAAGGCGGTGCGGGAGGCGGGCCTGTTCACCAGTTGGACGGAGCCGGATCCGGTGTACGAGCGTGCGGTGGCGGACTTCGTCGCAGCCGGTCCGGGCGCCGGGGCGGGCGCGGCCCGGACCCGGGTCGCGGAGTTCGCCGCCGCGCTCGCCCCGCAGGTGCGGGCCCAGGTGCTGGGGGCGGCGCTGGTGCAGCTGACGATGCCGGGGGTGCCGGATCTCTACCAGGGCACGGAGTGCGAGTACCTGGCCCTGGTCGACCCGGACAACCGGCGGCCGTTCCGGCGGCCGGAGTCCGGGGGCGAGAAGCAGGCGCTGACGGCGGTCGCGCTGGGGCTGCGGCGGGAACTGCCGGAGGTGTTCGGGGAGTCGGGGACGTACGCACCGCTGACGGCCCGGGGCCCGGCCGCCCCGCACCTGGTGTCCTTCTGCCGGTCGGGCGAGGTGGTCACGGCGGTGACCCGGCTGTCGCTGCGGCTGGACGAGGACGGGGGCTGGCGGGACACGGTGCTGGAACTGCCGGGCGGGAGCCCCTGGCGGGACCTGCTGGCGGCCTCGCCGGGCCGGGAGTTCGCGGGCGGCGCGGTGGCGGCGGCCGAGCTGTTCGCCGAGCGGCCGGTGGCACTGCTGCGGCGGGTGCGGGACTGACGGGCGGGGGCCGTGACCGTCAGGACGGGCGTACGAGGAGGGTGCGCGGGCCTCGGGTGAGCAGGCCGCCCGCCCGCGGGCGGAAGCCGTCGGCCCAGCGGATGCCGGGCATCGCCGTCAGCAGGGCGCGCAATCCGTGTTCGGCCTCCAGCCGGCCCAGGAGCGCCGCGGGGCAGCCGGCCGGGCCGATGAGCAGCGGGTCGGCGTCGGTGCGCAGCGGGTCGAAGCGGTCGGGCGCGCCGAACCGGGCCGGGTCGCGGCCCGCCGCGCCGATGAGGCAGGCGACGGGTGCGTCCGCGGGGAGCGTGCCGCCGCTGACGGCCACCTCGGTTCGGGTGCGGCGCAGCACGATCTGGACGGGCGGGTCGCGGCGCAGCGTCTCGGCCCAGGCCCGCCCGAGCAGCGTGGCGGCCCCTTCGCCCGCCGTCGCGGCGGCCAGCAGGTCGGGGTCGTCGAGCATGTTGGCGAGGAACGAGGCGAGGGCGTGCTCGCGGAGCGCGGTGGCCCCGGCGCAGTCACGGGCTCCGCCGCCGGTCCGCCGGTGGGGGGCGCCCCGGGGCAGGGTGCTCAGGTCCGGGTAGGAGAGCCCGGCCGCCGCGGCGGCGGCGCCGGCGGGCAGCCAGCGGCAGAAGTCGGCGACCAGGTCCGCCCGGTCGCGCCCGGCGATCCGGCGGGCCAGGACGTACGCGGTCCGCTCGACGGCGGGTTCCGCGGTGCGGTGGGGCACGGCCGGCGGGACGCAGACCAGGCTGCCCCGGCAGAGGCCGAGCGGGACGGGGGCCCGCCCGCGCGGGGCCCCGTCGTGCGGGTAGCCGGTGAACCGGGGGTCGGTGAGGGCCAGGGCCACATCCGCGTACCGGCTCAGCAGCCAGGCGCCGAGGCCCGGGTCGTAGCCGAGGGGGTAGTCGGTGCGCAGCAGGCGGTAGAGGCGCAGCCGGTACGGGTCCGTGGTCGCCCCGGGCGCCAGCAGGCCCGGCTGTCCGCCCGCCAGCCGGTGCGGGCGGCGTGCGGCGGGCAGGGCGTCGGGGCGGTCGGTCGGCATCCCGCGCCCCCTGGAGTCGGTGCGCCGGCGGTCGGCGCGCGCCCTCTCAGCGGACCACCGCCGGGGGCGTACCGCAGTCGGCGTGCGGCCGTTCGGGTGAGAGCGTGGCGGGGCTGGGGCCTGTCGTCAATCTGCCGTCGTCGCCCGGCAGGCGGCCGTTCGACGACCGGCCCCGGGCGGGCGGATCCCGGCGGTGGGCAGGGAGCCGAGCAGTTCCGTGAAGGCCGCCGCCGCCCCGGTCAGCGCCACCCGGGAGAAGACGCCCATGGGTCGCAGCCAGGGCGGGTCGACGCGGAGCACCGCGCAGTCCTCGCCGATCGCGCTCCGGACGAGGTGGGCGGCGGCCGTGGACACACCGACGCCGGCCGCCGCCATCCGGACGGCTGTGGAGGTGTGCTCGGTCCACACCGCCGTACGGGGCACGAAGCCGGCCGCCTCGCAGACCCCTTCCAGGAAGGGGCGGCCGTCGATGAGCGGCTCCATGGCGCACCGCACCCAGAAGCGGTCGGCGAGCTCGTGGAGGGCGACCGAGGTACGCCCGGCCAACGGGTCGTCGAACGGGACGACGAGGACGATCTCCTCCTCCCCCACCGGGACGACGGGGCCGGTCCAGCGCGCCGGCAGCGGTCCGACGGCCAGGTCGGCGATGCCGCGCTCCACCTCGTCCTCCAGGGCGTCGGTGGTCGCGTACTCGTGGAGGACGAGGCGCACGCCCGGATGGGCACGCCGCCAGTGGGCGAAGACGTCGGGGAGGATGCCGACGGCCACCGAGTGCACGGTGGCGATGTGCAGTTCGCCGCCCTCCGCGCCGGCGGCGGCGCGGGCCGCGCGGCGGGCCTGGGCGGCGCTGCGGACGGAGCGTTCGGCGTGCGGCAGGAAGGCCCGGCCCATCGGGGTGAGCAGGACGCCGCGCGGCAGCCTTTCCAGCAGCTCGCCCCCGACGGTCCTCTCCAGCGCCTTGATCTGGTGGGAGAGGGCGGGCTGGGTGACGTGGAGCCGTTCGGCGGCGCGGGTGAAGGAGGACTCCTCGACGACCGCGACGAAGTACTCCATCTGACGCAGGCTCATACGCCTTACCCTCCCCGGGGCTTCACGCACCGCGTCCCATGAACGTTGTGCATCGACTCCACACGCATTCTGCCTTGGACGCATGCCCGGGGCCGGGGCGAGGGTGGGACCCATGACGCTGACGAACACGGAGAAGATCCAGAAGAGCGAGAACACCACGGACGTGCTGGTCATCGGCGGCGGGACCGGCGGCTACTCGACGGCGTTGCGCGCGGCGGCCCTGGGGCTGAGCGTCGTGCTCGCCGAGCGGGACGCGGTCGGCGGCACCTGTCTGCACCGCGGCTGCATCCCGAGCAAGGCGATGCTGCACGCCGCCGAACTCGTCGACGGCATCGCCGAGGCCCGGGAGCGGTGGGGGGTGAAGGCGACGCTCGACGCGGTGGACTGGCCCGCCCTGGTGGCGACCCGGGACGACATCGTGGCCCGCAACCACCGCGGGGTCGAGGCGCAACTCGCGCGGTCCGGGGTCGAGGTGGTGCGCGGCAGCGCCGAGCTGACGGGCCCGCGCTCGGCCCGGATCGACGGGTTCGGGGAGGTCGTCGCCCGGCGCGGCGTGGTGCTGGCGACCGGGTCGCGGCCCCGGATGCTGCCGGGGCCGGCGGTGGACGGGCGGCGGGTGGTGACGAGCGACGACGCGCTGTTCGCGCCGGGATTGCCCGGGTCCGTGCTGGTGGTCGGGGGCGGGGCGATCGGCGTGGAGTACGCCTCGTTCCATCGGTCGATGGGGGCCGAGGTCACCCTGGTGGAGGCCGCGGACCGGCTGGTTCCGCTGGAGGACGCGGAGGTGTCGCGGCACCTGCTGCGGGGGCTGCGGAAGCGGGGCATCCGGGTGGAGGCGGGGGCGCGGCTGCTGGAGTGGGCGGTGGTGGAGGAGGGGGTGCGGGCCGTCGTGCGGACCTCCCGGGGCGAGAGCGTCATGGTGGCGGCCGAGCGGCTGCTGGTCGCGGTGGGCCGGGAGCCGGTGACGGAGGGGCTGGGGCTCGCGGCGGCGGGGCTGGCCACGGACGGGCGGGGCCATGTGGTGCCCGCCGACTGGTCGCGGCTGGAGACGGCGGTGCCGGGCATCCACGTGGTGGGCGACCTGCTGCCGCCGCCGTCGCCCGGACTGGCCCACGCCTCGTTCGCCGAGGGGCTGTTGGTGGCGGAGACACTGGCCGGGCTGCGTACCTCCCCGATCGACTACGCCACCGTTCCCCGGGTCACGTACTCCTCGCCGCAGACGGCCGCGGTGGGGCTGACCGAGGCGCAGGCCCGGGACGCGGGCCACGACGTGGTGGTGAACGCCCTGCCGCTGACCGCCGTCGCCAAGGGCATGGTGCACGGCAGGGGCGGTCTGGTGAAGGTGGTGGCGGAGCGGGCGGGCCGGGTGCTGGGCGTGCATCTGGTCGGCCCGCACGTCTCGGAGATGATCGCGGAGAGTCAGCTCGTGGTCGGCTGGGACGCCGAGCCCGCCGATGTCGCCCACCACATCCATCCGCATCCGACGCTCTCGGAGGCGGTCGGGGAGGCGTTTCTCACACTGGCCGGGCGCGGGCTGCACCAGCAGCACTGACGCGGGCGGTCAGGCGGGCGGGTGACCGGGGTGGGGCGGTGGCAGCTCGGGCGGGTGGGCGGACGGCCGGGGCGCGGGCGGCGGAAGCTCGGGCGGCTGCGCGGACGAGCGGGGCGCGGGCGGCGGAAGCTCGGGCGGCTGCGCGGACGAGCGGGGCGCGGGCGGCGGAAGCTCGGGCGGGCGGGGGGCCGGGGCGGTGAGGCGGAAGCTCATCCGGCCGAAGCTCACCTGGTCCCCGTCCCGCACCGGGATGGAGCCGACGAGCCGCTGGCCGTTGACGCAGGTGCCGTTGGTGGAGCCGAGGTCGCGCAGCACCCAGCGGCCGTTCCGCGCGGAGAGTTCGGCGTGCAGCCGGGAGACGGTCTCGTGGTTGAGCCGCAGGCCGTTGGCCGGGTCGCGGCCGATGAGCAGGGGGTACGGGCCGGGGGCGGGGAGCAGCAGTTTGGGGAGCCGTTCGGTCTGCCAGGCGCGGCGCAGCCGCCCGGGGAAGGCGGAGATCCCGCCCACCGCGCGGACCAGTCCCTGGGACCAGCCGCTGCCCGCTTCCAGGTCGGAGGTGAGGGCCGCCAGCTCCTCCGGGCGCCGGGCCACCAGGGCGAGCTCCATGCGCCGCATGAAGGTGTCGTGCGACAGCTTGCCCTGTGCCGCGCCGTCTCTGAGCACGCCGAGGACACGGTCGCGCTGGGCGTCCGACAGCCGCGCGGGACCCGTGTGGAACTCGAAGGAGGACGTCACGTCGACGATTGTCGGGCCGAGGGGCCCGGGGTGTCCAGATGAGGCCGTGTTTCCTCCCGCGCTGACCTGCGCCGCTGCCCGGCGGAGCCCCTTGCTAGGGTCTGCGGCTCATCCATCACGAGGAGACTCTGTGCCCCCTGTTCCACCGCGGTTGACGGTCCGTCCGCTGTCCGGACCCGATGAGCTCGACCTGTTCTGCGGCCTTTCGTATGTTCTCGACCACGAGCTGGCCGACGACCTCGCCACCGGGCGGCGCGTCCCGGGGTGGATGTGGGTCGCCCTGGACGGGGACCGGGTCGTCGCCAGGGCCGCGTGGTGGACCGACACCGCGGGGAACAGGCCGCTGGCACTGGACTTCTTCGACCTGGACGACACCCTCCCGGTCCCGGAGCGTGTCGCGATCGGCGTCCGGCTGCTGGAGACGGCGACGGCGGCCGTGCTGCCCGCCGGTGCGGACCGGCCCGAGTACGGGCGGTTCGTGCCGCCCAACTGGCACGAGGACCCGCTCGCCCGGGACGTCGTCGAGGCGCGGATCCGGGCGATGGAGGAGACCGGGGCCCGGATGCTGGTGGAGCGGCTGCGGCTGGAGTGGCGGGCCGGTACGCCGGTGCCCGAGGACTCCGGCCGGCTGGTGTTCCGTCCGGTCGCCGGCCGGGAGGACCTGCTCGCGCTGATGGCACCGGTGATGGAGGGCACCCTCGACGCCCACGGGCAGGCGGACCTGGCCTCCGGACTCGATGCGCGCGAGGCGGCCGAGAAGCAGTACGACGAGGAGCTGGCGGGGTACTCCACCCCGATGGACTGGTGGCGGATCGCCGAACTGCCCACCGGTGAACCGGTCGGCTTCGTCATTCCGGCCCGTAACAGCTACAACCCGATCATCGCGTACATCGGGGTGCTGCCCGCCCGGCGGGGCCACGGGTACATCGACGACCTCCTCGCCGAGGGCACCCGGGTGCTGGCGGCCGAGGGCGTGGACCGGATCCGGGCGGCGACGGACCTCGGCAACGTGCCGATGGCCAAGTCCTTCGAGCGCCTCGGGTACGTCAACTTCGAGCGGGCTTTCAACATGGTGTGGGACAAGCCCCGTTGAGCCCCACCGCTGATCCACGCCCTAATCCGGTGGACGGCGGGCGCGGGGGCGGCTACGGTCGGCACCGACATCGGAACCGGTCGTGGAAGGAGGCGGGACACGTGCGCAGGAACATCCGCACCACCATTCGCAGTACGTCACTTTCGCGCTCCCGCCCCGTCCGCCGGGCGGTGTCGGACCTCGTCTGACCGGGAGCGCGGCATTCCGTCCCGGAGGACATTTCCATGACCGATCCGGTCATCCGCGCGCTCACCCCGAGCGACGCCGCACTCTTCACCACGTTCGAGGACAGCCCCTTCGTCGGCCGGGCCGCCTTCGGTCACGCGTACACCTCGACGGCCGACGGCGGCGAGTACCGCCCCGACTGGTCCTGGGTCGCCCTGCGCGACGACACCGTGATCGCCAGGGCCGCCTGGTGGGGCGCGCCCCACGACACCGAGCCCGTCGTGCTCAACTGGTTCGACTTCGCGGACGGGGAGGCGGAGGCGGGCGCCGAACTCCTGCGCCGCGCCCCGTTCGACAAGGAGTACGAGGTCATCGCACCCGCCGGGTGGCGGGACGACCCGGCGGTGCGGGCCGCCGTCGAAGCACGGGTCGCCGCCGCGACGGCGGCCGGCATGAAGCCGCTGGTCGAGCGCTACCGCTACCGGTGGACCCCCGACCGCCCGCTGCCCGAGCGGACGGGCCGGCTCACCTACCGTCCCGAGCCGGACGACGCCGTCGTCCTCGACGTCCTGCGCCGGGTCCACTCGGCCACGCTGGACGCCCACGCCCGCAAGGCCATCGAGGGCCCCGGAGGTCTGGAGGCGGCGGCCCAGGAGGAATTGGACTTCTTCCACTGGTGCCCATCGCCGAGGGAGTGGTTGCGGCTCGCGTACACGCCGGACGGCGAGGTGGCGGGCATCCAGGTGCCCGCGCACAACCCGTCGGGGCCGTGCGTCGGCTTCATCGGGGTCGTCCCCGAGGCGCGCGGGCACGGCTACGGCTACGACCTGCTGGTGGAGTGCACGCACTTCCTCGTCGAGCAGGGCGCCGAGTTCGTCGCGGCCGCGACGGACCGGGGCAACGTGCCGATGGCCGCCGCGTTCGCCCGCGCCGGGTACCCGGTCACCCAGGAATGGGTCCATCTGGCGTGAGGGCCCCGGCCTCCTCGGCCAGCCACTCCAGGCGGAGGCGCTGCTCGGCGGGGATCGTCGCGTCCTCGCCGCGCGGCCCCACGTTGAGCAGGACGTTTCCGCCGTCGGCCGCCGTGTCGCGGACCAGTGAGGTGAGGGCTTCGCGGCCGATGAAGGCGTCGGCCCCCGAGGCCCGGTTGTAGCCGAAGCTGTGGTCGACGCCCCGGGTGATCTCGTACGGGTCGGAGCCCTCGTAGCGGGCGTACTCCGGGGTGCGGAAGTCGAAGACGGGCGGTGTGCGCGGGACGAAGCCCTCGCCCCGCGCCACCGTCCGGCGGTCCCACCAGTTGTACAGCGCCTTCGCGCCGGGCAGGTTCAGGCCCCGCCAGTGCGGGGCGTAGGGCAGCAGCCGGTCGTTGACGACGCCGTGCGGGACGGTGAAGCGGTAGAAGTCGACCAGGGAGCGGATCTCGCCGGCGGAGGCGGGCCAGGCGATGTCGTTCCAGAGGATGTCGGGCCGGTAGCGGCGGATCAGCTCCCGCAGCTGGGCGTCGGCGTAGGCGGGGTAGCTCCCGCGCGGGACGGCGGAGAACATGTCGGCGGCGGTGCCGATGGGCCGGTCGTCGAAGGTCCAGTCGAGCCCGCCGGAGTAGTAGACGCCGAAGCGCAGGCCCTCGGCCCGTACGGCTTCGGCGAACTCGCCCACCACGTCCCGGGTGGTGTGCCAGCCGGAGCGGTGCGGGTTCTCCGTCTCCGAGGGCCAGAGGCAGAAACCGTCGTGGTGCTTGGTGACCAGGACCGCGTAGCCGGCCCCCGCCTCGCGGAACGCGCGGGCCCAGGCGGCCGGGTCCCAGCCGGCGAGCCCGTCCTCGAAGTCGCGGCCGAACTCCGTGTAGGGGCGCTTTCCGTAGGTGGCGCGGTGGTGGGCGGCGACCGGGGAGCCGGGGAAGCGGAGCGCGTTCTCGTACCACTCCGCGTACGAGGTCCAGCCCAGCGGGGCACGCCGGCCGGCCGCCGGGAGTTCGGCGGCGGGGACGTAGGGCGGGGCCCAGCCGGGAACGGATGCGGGTGTCCAGTGGACGAAGATCCCCAGTTGGGCCCGGGACCACCATGAAGCGACCATGGCGGGAGTATTGATCATTCGGGGGGAGCTGCGTAAGCCCCCTCGACCGCCGGATTCCGCTTCTGTGCCTTCTCTGCCTTATGCGCCTTCTGCGCCTTCTGCGCGCGGATCAGGTCGCGGTACCAGGCGTAGGAGCGCTTGGGCGTACGGGTCAGGGTCTCGTAGTCGATGTGGACCAGGCCGAACCGCTGCGAGGCGCCCTCCGTCCACTCCACGTTGTCGGTGAGCGACCAGGTGAAGTAGCCGCGCACGTCCACCCCGGCGTCCATCGCCGCGCGCAGGGCTCGCAGGTGGCTCTCCAGGTAGGCGATGCGGCGGTCGTCCGCGTGGGGCTCCTCCAGGGCGCAGCCGTTCTCGGTGATGTACAGCGGCGGGAGGCGGTCGCCGTAGCGGGTGTGGAGCGCGGTGACGATCTCGGTCAGCCCCTCGGGTACGACGGGCCAGCCGAAGCCGGTCTTCTCGTACCCTTCGATCTCCCGTATGCCGAAGGGGAGTTCGGCGGGCATCGTGAAGCCGGAGAAGGTGTCGAGCGCTTCCGGCCTGGGTGCTCCGACGAGGGTGGGGTTGTAGTAGTTCACGCCGTACCAGTCGAGCGGGGTGGAGATGACCTTGAGGTCGTCGGCGACCGGGCCCGGCATCAGGGCGGCGAGGTTCTCGTCCGGGTAGCGGCCGGTGAGGACCGGGTCGGCGAAGAGCCAGTTGGTGAGCGTGTCGTACAGCTCCGCGCCGAGGCGGTCCTCGTCGGTGTCGCCCGCCGTCCAGACCGGGGCGTGCGAGAGCGCGGCGCCTATATTGTCCGCGCCCGCCGCGCGCAGGGCACGGACGGCGAGGCCGTGGGCGAGGAGCTGGTGGTGGGCGGCGGGCAGGGCGTCGAAGAGCAGGGTGCGGCCGGGGGCGTGCTCGCCCAGCGCGTAGCCGAGCAGCGTGACCTCGGCGGGCTCGTTGACCGTGATCCACATGGGGACGCGGTCGGCGAGGCGTTCGGCGACGATGCCCGCGTACTCGGCGAAGCGGTAGGCGGTGTCCCGGTCGAGCCAGCCGCCCGCCTCCTCCAGCGGGAGCGGGGTGTCCCAGTGGTAGAGGGTCGGGGCGGGGGTGATGCCGTGGGCGCAGAGCTCGTCGACGAGCCGGTCGTAGAAGTCGAGCCCGTCGGCGTTGACGGCTCCGCTGCCGCCGGGCACCACGCGGGGCCAGCTGACGGAGAACCGGAAGGCGTCGGCTCCGAGTCCGGCCAGCAGGGCGACGTCCTCGCGGTAGCGGGCGTGGAATCCGGTGCCCCGGGTGGTGTCGGTGCCGTCCTTGATCCGGCCGGGCAGCGCGGCGAAGGCGTCCCAGCCGGAGGGGCCCTTGCCGTCCGCGTCCACCGCCCCCTCGGTCTGGAAGGCGGAGGCCGAGGCGCCCCAGAGGAAGCCGGGAGGGAACATCGGCAGGGTCATCGCGGCCTCCAGCAGCCATACGTAGGAGCGAAACCAGTACGTGTCAGCAGAACCAGTACGTGTGAGCGGAATCCGTATGAGCGGGCGTCTCGCCGGGCAATGATCAGGACCAGACCTTAATCGCCGGTGGCGGGCGGCAACAGAGCCTGTCGCGTGGATCGTGGAGCCCGCCCGCGGGCGGCCGCGCGCCCCGCCCAGGGACGAGGAGTGGTGGATGCAGTTCGAGGTGTGGGCCCCCGAGGCGGACTCCGTCGTGCTGGAGGCGGCGGACGTCCGGTGCCCGATGGAGCGTGACGCGGGGCGCGAGGGGTGGTGGACGGCCGAGGCGGAGGCCTCGGACGGGGTCCGGTACGGGTTCCGGCTGGACGAGGGCCCCCTGCTGCCGGATCCCCGTTCGCGGCGTCAGCCGGACGGGCCCGACGGCCCGAGCGCGGTCGTCGACCAGGAGGCGTACGCCTGGCGCGAGGCGTGGGCGGGGCGGCGGCTGAACCGCGCGGTGCTGTACGAGCTGCACGTGGGGACGTACACCTCCGAGGGCACCTTCGACGCGGCAACGGCGCGGCTGGGCCATCTGGCCGAGCTGGGCGTCACCCATGTGTCGCTGATGCCGGTCTGCCCGTTCCCGGGCGTCAACGGCTGGGGGTACGAGGGTGTCTCGCTGTGGGCGGTGCACGAGCCGTACGGCGGACCCGAGGGGCTGAAGCGCTTTGTCGACACGGCGCACGGGCTGGGGCTGGGGGTGGTCCTGGACGTCGTGCACAACCACCTGGGCCCGTCCGGGAACCACCTGCCCGCCTTCGGCCCGTACTTCACCGACACCCACCACACTCCGTGGGGCGCGGCGGTCAATCTGGACGCGCCGGGCTCCGACGAGGTGCGGGCGTTCCTGCTGGGCAGCGCCCTGGCCTGGCTGCGCGACTACCGGCTCGACGGGCTGCGGCTCGACGCGGTGCACGCGCTGGCCGACACCCGGGCGCTCACCTTCCTGGAGGAGCTGTCGGCGGCGGTCGACGCGCTGGCGGTCGAGGTGGGCAGGCCGCTCGCGCTGATCGCCGAGTCCGACCTCTGCGACCCGCGCACCACGACCCCGCGTCCGGCGGGCGGCCTCGGGCTGCACGCCCAGTGGAACGACGACTTCCACCACGCCCTGCACACCGCGCTCACCGGCGAGTCCCAGGGCTACTACGCCGACTTCGCCCGCGCTCCGCTCGCCGCCCTCGCCAAGACGGTGACGTCCGTGTTCTTCCACGACGGGACCTTCTCCTCCTTCCGGGGCCGCACCCACGGCCGTCCGGTCGACGTGACGCGCACCCCGGCCCACCGCTTCGTGGGCTACGCGCAGACGCACGACCAGATCGGCAACCGGGCGCTCGGCGACCGGCTGGCCACCTCCCTGACCTCCGGGCTCCAGGCCTGCGCGGCGGCCCTGGTGCTGACGGGCCCGTTCACGCCGATGCTCTTCATGGGCGAGGAGTGGGGGGCGCGGACCCCCTGGCAGTTCTTCACCGACCACACGGATCCGGAGCTGGCCGAGGCCGTACGCAACGGCAGGCGGCGCGAGTTCGGCGCGCACGGCTGGGCGGAGGAGGAGATCCCCGACCCGCAGGACCCGGCGACCCGGGACCGGTCCTGTCTCGACTGGTCCGAGCCGGAGCGCGAACCGCACGCTCGGCTGCTCGCCTGGTACCGCGAACTGATCGCGCTGCGGCGTACGTTGCCGGATCTGCACGATCCCGACCTGGCCTCGGTGAAGACGGCGTTCGCCGAGGACGCGCGCTGGCTGGCGTACCGCAGGGGCGACCTGCGGATCGCGGTGAACCTCGCGGACAAGCCGGCGGCCATCCCGCTGGGCTCCGGCCGTCACCGTCGGGCCGGCGGGCGGGTGTTGGCGGCCTGGGAGCCGGTGGAGGCCCCGGGGGCGGACGGGGTCCTGCGTCTGCCGCCCGAGTCGTGCGTGGTCCTGGCCGACGACTGAGCGATACCGACAGGACGCCGTCAATTTCCTTGCCTTCGCGTGCACTTCAACTCGTAGCGTTCGGCGCAGTGCACGAAACCACGAGAGGAACACCATGAAGCAGCGATTCCTGGGGCGTTCGGGGCTGCGCGTCAGCGAACTGTGCCTCGGCACGATGACGTTCGGCCAGGACACCGACGAGGCGGCCGCGCATCGGATCCTCGACACGTTCACGGAGGCGGGCGGCACGTTCGTCGACACGGCCGACGTGTACAACCAGGGGGTGTCCGAGGAGATCGTCGGCCGGTGGCTGAAGGGCCGCAGGCGCGACGACCTCGTCATCGCCACCAAGGTGTTCGGGACGATGGGCGAGTCCCCGAACGCGGGCGGGCTGAGCCGCAAGCACATCGTGTCGGCGGTGGAGGCGAGCCTGCGCCGCCTCGGCACGGACCACATCGACCTCTACCAGACGCATGTGTGGGACGCGACGACGCCGGTCGAGGAGACGCTCTCCACCCTGGACACCCTGGTGAAGGCGGGCAAGGTCCGCTACCTCGGCGCGAGCAACGTCTCCGCCTCTCAGCTCCAGCGCTCCCAGGACCTCGCGGACCGGAACGGCTGGGAGCGGTACGTGTCCCTCCAGCCGCTCTACAACCTGCTGGCGCGCGAGATCGAGTGGGAGCTGGTCCCCGTCAGCGCGGCGGAGGGCGTCGGCATCATCCCGTGGAGCCCGCTCCAGGGCGGCTGGCTGACCGGCAAGTACCGGCGTGGCATGACCGCCGCCGCACCGGGCACCCGGGAGGCCCGTTACCAGGAGGAGCTGGGCCGGGAGGCCTGGCGGGAGCGGGACAACGAGGAGACCTGGCGGGTCGTGGAGGAGGTCGTCGCGGTGGCCGGGGAGGCGGGCCGCACCCCCGCGCAGACGGCGCTGCGCTGGCTGCTCGGCAGGCCCGGCGTCACCGCGCCGATCGTCGGGGCCCGGACGCCGGAGCAGCTGGCCGACAGTCTCGGCGCGGCGGGCTGGGAGCTGACGCCGGAGCAGGCCGAGCGGCTGGACGCGGCGAGCGCCCGGCCGCTGCCCTACCCGTACGACGTCCTGCACCGCTTCCGTGACCGGGAGCCGCGCGACGACTGAGCCGGGGAGGCCCGGGGCCTCGACGACTGAGCCAGGGAGGCCCGGGGCAGCCGGGGGGGGCTGTCCCGGGGCGGCCCTTACTCCACGACGGCCAGTTCGCGGGCGGTGGTGTTGAGCCGCCGCCCGCCCTCCTCGGTGACGGCCACGATGTCCTCGATCCGGACGCCGAAGCGGCCCGGGAGGTAGATGCCCGGCTCCACGGAGAAACACATGCCGGGCACCAGCGGCTGCTCCTCGCCCTCGATCATGTAGGGCGGCTCGTGGGTGGTGACGCCGATGCCGTGGCCGGTGCGGTGGATGAACCGTTCGCCGTAGCCGAATTCGGTGATCACCGCGCGGGCGGCCCGGTCGATCTCCTGGCAGGCGACGCCGGGCCGGACGGCGGCGCAGCCCGCCTGCTGGGCCTCGCGGACGATGTCGTGGACGCGCTGTTCCTCGGCGGTGGGCTCGCCGACGTGGACCGTACGGGAGGTGTCGGAGCCGTAGCCGTGCTTGAGGCCGCCGAAGTCGAGGACGACCATGTCGCCCCGCTCGATGGTGCGTGTTCCGGCCTCGTGGTGCGGGTTGGCCCCGTTCGGTCCGGAGCCGACGACGGTGAAGTCGACCTGGGAGTGTCCGAACTCGCGGAGGAGGGCGGCCAGATCGGTGGCCACGTCGACCTCGCGGCGGCCGGAGAAGCGCACCTTGAGGATCTCCTCGTACGTGGCGTCCGCGGCGGCCCCGGCGGCGGTGAGCCGTTCCAGTTCGGCGGCGTCCTTCACCGCGCGGAGCATCGGGAGCGCTTCGGTGAGCGCGGTGTAGGAGGTGCCGGGAAGCTCCCGCTGGAGGCCGAGCAGATGCATCGCCCAGGCGTTGTCGCTGACGCCGAAGCGGCCCTCGGCGTCCAGCAGCGGGGCGGTCACCGCGTACGGGTCCTTGCCGTCGGTCCAGTCCCGCAGGGTGAGGGCGGGCGCCCCGGTGGCGGCGGCCGCGTCGGGGGCCTCCAGGGTCGGAACCACCAGGACCGGGTCCTGGCCGGCCCGCAGCACGAGGAGCGTGAGGCGTTCGGTGCTCACGGGGCGGTAGCCGGTGAGGTGGACGAGGTCGGGGCCCGGCGCGACGATCACTCCGGCGAGCCCGGCCTCGGCGGCGGACTCGGCGGCGCGCGCCATCCGGGCCCGGTAGTCGTCGGCGGTGAAGGGCGGCGGGGCGGGCTGCTGGGCGGACGGGCTCGGGCTGGACATCAGGACCTCCTGGCGGTGCGACACGGCACACAGCATCCTGCCCGCCCGGCGGGGCGTGCGCGACCGGCTTGCCGGAGTGTGTCAGGCGCCTTCGCCGCGCGTCCGACGCCTTCGCCGCGCGTCGGGTGTGAGGGCGCCCGGCCGGTCAGACGCGCACGATCAGGTCCGCCCGGTCCCGGCCCCGCTCCACCAGCCGGGCGTTCGCCTCGTCGGACCGGGCCACCCACTCCTCCGCGCCACGCCGGGGCCGGCCGTGGCGGACATGGCGGTCGACGAGCCGGCGCACCCGCACCTCCGGGTCGAGTTCCAGGAACCACACCTCGTCCAACAGGGCGCGCACCGGGGCCCAGGGGCCCTCGTCGAGCAGCAGGTAGTTCCCCTCGGTGATGACGAGCGGGACGTCCGGCGGTACGGACAGCGAACCGGCGACCGGCTCCTCCAGGGACCGGTCGAAGGCCGGGGCGTAGACCGCGTGCAGCGGGTCCGGTGCGCGCATCCGCCGCAGCAGGGCCGCGTACCCGGCCGCGTCGAAGGTGTCGGGGGCGCCCTTGCGGTCGGCGCGGCCGAGGCGCTCCAGCTCGGCGGCGGCGAGGTGGAAGCCGTCCATCGGAACGAGGGCGGCACGTCCGTCCAGGGCCGCGACGAGCCGTTCCGCCAGGGTGGACTTCCCGACTCCGGGCGGGCCCGCGATCCCCAGGACACGTCGTCCTCCGGTCTCGGCAAGGACGCGGGCCCGGTCCGTCAGCGCGGCCCGGCCGCCGGTGGTCGTGCCGTCCAGGATGTCCATGCGGGGCATTGTGCGCCGGCGGGGGCCCCGGCGTTACTGTGGCGGCGTTAGTGTTACGTATAACCCCCTCGATGGAAGGCTTCCCCGCCATGTCCCGTATCGCCTTGGTCACCCTGGTCGTCCGCGACTACGACGAGGCTCTCGCGTTCTACCGCGACGCGCTCGGCTTCGAGCTGGCGGAGGACACCGACCGGGGCGACGGCACCCGCTGGGTGGTGGTGCGCCCGCGCGGAGCCGCGCCCGGCACGGGGCTGCTGCTGGCCCGCGCGAAGGACGAGGTCCAGGGCGGGGCGGTGGGGGCGCAGACGGGCGGCCGGGTCGGCTTCTTCCTGCACACCGAGGACTTCGCGGCCGACCACGCCCGGATGGTGGCGGCCGGGGTGCGGTTCTTGGAGGAGCCCCGGCACGAGACGTACGGCTCCGTCGCGGTCTTCGAGGACCTCTACGGCAACCGCTGGGACCTGCTCCAGCCGGCCGCCTGACCCGCACCGCCCCCGGTACGGCCCCGCCACCGGCTCCTCACAGGGTGAACCCGTCCCGGCCCTCCAGGTACGCCAGCACCGCGAGGACGCGGCGGTGGACGGTGCCGTCGTCCGGCTCCAGGCCGAGCTTGGCGAAGATCGAGCCGATGTGCTTGCTCACCGCCCTTTCGGAGACGGTGAGTTCGGCGGCGATGGTGGCGTTCGCCTTGCCCTGCGCCATGTGCTCCAGGACCTCGCGCTCGCGGGCGGTGAGGCTCTGGAGCGGGCCCGCCGAGGACTTGCGGGTGAGGAGCTGGGTGACGACCTCCGGGTCGAGCGCGGTGCCGCCCGCCGCCACCCGGTCCAGGGCCTCCAGGAACTGCTCGACCCGGCCCACCCGGTCCTTGAGCAGGTAGCCGATGCCCCGGGCGCCTTGGGCGAGCAGCTCGGCGGCGTACGTCTCCTCGACGTACTGCGACAGGACCAGGATCGGCAGGCCGGGCAGTTCGGCACGGGCGGCGATCGCGGCCCGCAGCCCCTCGTCGCGGAAGGTCGGCGGCAGCCGTACGTCCAGCACGGCGACGTCCGGGCGGTGTTCGAGCAGGGCGGGCAGGATCTCCGGGCCGGCCGCCGCGTCGGCCACCACCTCGTGTCCGGAGCTGGTGAGCAGGAGGACGAGGCCCTCGCGCAGGAGGGCGTTGTCCTCGGCGATCACGATCCGCACGGCAGCTCCACTTCGATGTCCGTCGGCCCCCCGGTGGGGCTGCTGACGCGGGTGGCGCCGTCCAGCGCGGCGACCCGCCGCCTGATGCCCACCAGCCCGCTGCCGGCGCGTTCGTCCGCGCCGCCGCGACCATCGTCGCCGATGGTCACCCGCAGGAGGCCGGGGGGCCGGTCGACGCGGACCCGGGCGGCGGTGGCGCCGCTGTGCTTGCTGATGTTGGTGAGCGCCTCGGCGACCACGAAATAGGCGGCGGCCTCGATCGCGGCGGGCAGCCGCCGCCCGTCCTCCACCGCCTCCAGGTCCGCCGTGACGGGTACGGCGACATCGGCGGCCAACGCCCGTACGGCACCGGCCAGTCCACGGTCGGTGAGGACCGGCGGGTGGATGCCGCGCACCACGTGCCGCAGCTCGGCGAGCGCGGCCTCGGCGCCGTCCTGGGCCTCGTCCAGGCGGGCCCGCGCGGCGGCCGGATCGCGGTCGAGCAGCTGTTTGGCGAGCCCGATCCGCATCGACAGGGCGACGATCCTGGCCTGGGCGCCGTCGTGCAGGTCCCGCTCGATGCGCCGCAGTTCGGCCCCGTGCGCGGCGACCGCGCCGGCCCGGCTCTCGGTGAGGTGGGCGATCCGCTCGGTGAGTTCGGCGGCGGGCGGCGGGGCGAGCAGGGCCATGGTCCAGCCCGCCGAGAGGTCGGCCAGCACCGGGTGCCAGCGCAGGGCCCAGCCGGGCCGGTCGGGCGGCTCGATGCCGTACTCGTCGGCCCGCCGCCGGTCCACCAGGCCCACGACGGACAGTGCGATGCCGTCCACCAGCAGGGCGACGGGCCAGAGGATCATCGTGAGGTAGCCGAGCCCCATGCCGAAGAGCGTCTGGACGGGCAGCCAGAGCGCGAGCCGCCAGGTGGTCCGGTCGGTGAGCGTCCGCCGGACCCGTTCGGGCAGCTCGCCGCCGCCCAGCGGCGGATAGGAGGCGGGGCGGTGTCCCGGCCCGAGCCGGGCCGCAGCCCTGCGGCTCTCCGCCGAGGCGGCCCGGCGCAGCAGCGTGGCGGCCTCCGGCAGCGCGGGCAGCCCGATGATCGCGACGGCGAACAGGAGGGCGGCCACCACCAGGAACGCGCCGACGTAGGTCAGCATCGCGACCCCGATGCCGATGAGGAGGTAGCGCGAGGCGTCCCAGGAACGCCGGACGGCGACCGTGAGGGGACCGGGTGGTGAGCTGCTCATGGCAGCCCACGGTACGGGGGCGGACCCGCCGCCGGAGGGGGGCGGTCCCCCGGCGGGGGGTGGAGCTGGCTGCACCCCCGGTCCGGTAGTGCGCACCCTCGCCCGGACGCGTCCCGGCTCATAGCGTTCTAGCAGGTCAAACAGTACGGGGACGGTGGAGGCGAACAGTGGGTACGACGATGGTGGAGCAGGCGGCCGCGCTCGGTCTGGAGGGGGTGAGCCGGAGCTACGGGCGGCGCGGGAGCAGTCGGAGGACGACGGCGCTCGACGGGGTCAGCTGCGCGGTCCCGGCCGGCAGTTTCACCGCGGTGGTCGGCCCCTCGGGTTCGGGCAAGAGCACCTTCCTCCAGGTCGCGGCGGGCCTGGACCGGCCGACCTCGGGCACGGTCAGGATCGCCGGCACGGATCTCGGATCGCTCTCGGAGGCCGCGCTGACCCGGCTGCGCCGGGACAGGATCGGGTTCGTCTTCCAGTCGCACGCGCTCAACCTGGTGCCGTCGCTGTCCATCGAGGAGAACGTGGTGCTGCCGCTGGTGCTGGGGGGCGCGGACCCGGGCAGCCCCGATGTGCTGGCGCGGGGGCGGGAGTTGCTGGCCCGGGTGGGTCTCGCGGGGCGTGGCGGCGACGGGCCGTCGACGCTGTCGGGCGGCCAGCAGCAGCGGGTCGCGGTGGCGCGGGCGCTGGTGACGGAGCCCGAGGTGATCTTCGCGGACGAGCCGACCGCGTCCCTCGACCCGGAGTCCGCGGCGCTGGTGCTGGCGCTGCTGCGGGACGCCGTATGGATCGAGGGCCGCACGGTCGTGATGGTCACCCATGACCCGGTGGCGGCGAGCTGGGCGGACACCGTGCTGACGATGGACGGCGGCCGTCTGCGATGAGAAGGCGTACGGGCCCGGTGGCCCAGGAGCAGTCGGACGTACCGGACGGGCGTACGGGAGCGGTGGCCCGGGAGTCGTCGGGAGCACGGGCCGGACGTGCTAGCACGGCGGCGCGGGAGTCGCTGGGGGTGCGGCAGGGGTCGCGGCGGGCGTCGGCGTTCCTGGCCCGGCGGTCGCTGGCCACGCACCGGCGGGCCTGGGCGGCGGTGATCGTGGCGACGGGGGCCGCCGCCGCGCTGGTCGGCGCGTTCGCGTTCGTCGTCGGCTCGCTGCTGGTGGCCGTGCCGCCGGTGCAGCGGTACGCGGGCGCGGACGCGGTGGTGGCGGCGGACCAGAAGGTGTCGTACACCGCGAAGCCCTGGGGCAGTGAACCTCGGACCACGACGGCGTATCTGCCGGAGCGGGCCCGTCTGGACCGGTCGGTGCTGGCCGCGGTGGCGGGGGCCGACGGGGTGGCGAAGGCCGTCGCGGACGATTCCGTGCCGGTGTCCACGGGCGACGGGCGGCCCGCGGTGGGCCGTTCCTGGCCGTCCGCCGTGCTCACCCGGTACGAGCTGGCCGAGGGCCGGGCCCCCAGGGACGCGAGCGAGGTCGTCCTGGACGGCGCGCTCGCGGCGGGCGGCCACGCCCCGGGCGAGCGGGTCGTGCTGCGGGCCGACGGAGCCGCGCGGACGTACACCGTCAGCGGGATCGCCCGCGCCGGGGACGGGGGCGACGCTCCCCCGGCCGTGTTCTTCACCGAGCCCCGGCTGACCGCCCTGGCCGGGCACCCGGGCCGGATCGACGCGATCGGCGTGGTCGCGGAGGAGGGCGTCTCGCCGGATGCGCTGCGGGACGCGGTCGGCGCGGTCCTGCCGGAGCGTTCGGGCGTCGCCGGGTCCGACCGGGGGGTGCGGGTGCTGACGGGTGCGGAGCGTGGGGAGGCCGAGCACGTGGACGCGCTCGGCGGACGCGGTGACCAGCTGGCCCTGCTCGGTTCGATCGGCGGCACCGTGCTGATGGTGGCGCTCCTCGTGATCGCCTCGACGCTGTCCCAGGCGATCCGTCAGCGGTCCGGGGAGCTGGCGCTGCTGCGGGCGGTGGGGGCCTCGCCCCGTCAGCTGCGGTCCGCGATCGGCCGGGAGGCGGGCCGGGTGTCCGCGGCGGCGGCGCTGCTGGGCGGCCTCGGAGCCGTGCCGCTGGGTCTCGCGATGCGTTCGCTGCTGACGACCGATCCGCTGCCGCTGCCGGTTCCGTGGTGGCTGCCGCCCGCCGCGGCGCTGACCGGCGGGCTGCTGGTCGCACTGCTCGCGCGGCCCGTCGCGATGCTCGCGGCCCGGTCCATCACCCGGCTGCGGCCGGCCGCCGCGCTGGGTGCGGCGACGGCGGACGAGCCGAGCGAGCCGGGACGGTTCCGTACGGTGGCGGGGGTGGTGCTGGCCTTCGCAGGGATCAGCTCGGCGGCGGTCGCGACGACGCAGAGCGGTCAGGCGGCGGGCGCGGCCGCCTCGGGAGCGGCGATGTCCCTGGTGATCGCGGTCGCCCTGCTGGGGCCCCGGATCTCCCGGATCGTTCTCGGCGTGCTGGGCCGTCCGCTGCGGAAGGCGGGCGGGGTCTCGGGGTTCCTGGCCGAGCGGGCCGCCTCGGCGCACACCCGGCGGCTCGCCACCGCGTTCACCCCGATCGTGCTGGTGGTCGCGTTCGTCTGCGTGCAGCTCGCCTCGGGGCCGACGATGGAGCGGGCCGCCGGCCACCAGGCGTCCGCCGCGCTGCGGGCGGACCTGGTGGCGACGGGCGGCGGGGCGGGGTTGCCCGCCGGGGCGGCCCGGGCGGTGCGGGAGGCTCCGGGGGTCACGGCGGCGACCGGGGTGCTGCGTTCGGCGGTCGTCCTGGCCGACCGGCAGGCCGGGGAGCCGGTGCTGACCCGGCTGCCCGTGCTGGGCGTGGAGGCGCGCGGCCTGTCCGGCACGCTCGACCCCGGCGTCACGGCGGGCGACCTGGACCGGCTCACGGGGCGGGACGCCGTCGCGGTCGGGGCGGACCGGGCGAAGAGCCTGGACCTCGGCCCCGGGGACCGGGTCGCGCTGCGGCTCGGCGACGGTACGCGGGTGGAACCGCGGGTCGTCGCGGTGTACGAACACGAGCTGGGCCTGGGCGAGTTCCTCTTCCCGCGCGAGGCGCTGGCGGGCCATGTCTCGGCCGCGCGGGACCAGGTCGTGCTGATCCGGACCGGGTCCGGGTCCGGGTCCGAGGCCGGGTCCGAGGCCGGGTCCGAGGCCGGGTCCGGTGCGGACCCGGCGGCCGCGGTGCGCCAGGCCCTGGCTCCGTACGGCGGCGGGGTCGCGGTGCGGGCGGCCACGGGCGACGACATCGCGATCGCTCCGCCGGTCTCGGACGGGGACAACGCCGTGATCGTCATCGGCGTCGGGGTGATCGGCGGCTTCGCGCTGCTGGCGGTGGTGAGCACGCTGGCGCTGATCACGATCGGCCGCCGGGGCGAGTTCCGGCTGCTGCGGATGGTCGGCACGGGGCGTCGGCAGCTGCGGCGGATGCTGGTGCTGGAGACCGGCCTGGTCACGTTCGCCGGGCTGGTGATCGGCACGGCGGTGGCCGCGGTTCCGCTGACCGCGTTCGCCGTCTCGCTGGCGGGCACGGCACCGTATCTTCCGCCGGTGCACTACGCGGTGATCGCGGGGGCGGTGGCGCTCGCCGCCGCGGCGGGGACGCTGGTCCCGGGCGCGTCGGCCGGGGGACGCTTCGTCCTCGGGCGCCGGGCGGGGTGAGAGGCGGCGGCGGGGCGGGGGCGAGCTGAGCTACGGGGCGGCCGAGAGACGAGCTGAGCGACGGGGCGGGGCGGGCCTGGATTCAGACCCGCGCCAGGCCCGCTTCCCGTACGGCCACCGCCTCCATCGCGTCCAGCACCGGCCGGATCAGCGGATGGCCCTCGGCCCCCTGCCGTACGGCCGCGAAGACTCGGCGGGTGGGGGCGCTCCCCTCGACGGGGCGGACGACCACCCCGGTCAGCTCCATCCCGCGCAGCGCGGACCGGGGCACCAGGGCCACCCCGGCGTCGGCCCCGGCCAGGGCGACCACGGCGCGGAAGTCGTCCGACGAGTGTTCGAGGCGGGGGGCGAACCCGGCGAACTCGCAGGCCAGGACCACCACGTCATGGCAGGGGTTGCCCGGGTAGGGCCCGATCCACGCGTCCTTCGCGAGGTCGGCGACCGCCACCTGGTCCTGGTCCGCGAGGCGGTGGTCCACCGGGAGCACCGCGTCGAACGGCTCCGAGTACAGGGGAACGCGGGTCAGGCGGCGGTCGTCCTCGGCGGGCGCGCCCCGGTATTCGACGGCCACCGCCACGTCGACCTGCCGGTCCAGCACCATCGGCACGCTCGCGTCGCCCTCCGCGTCCTGGACCTTGACCCGGATGCCGGGCGCGGTGCGGGCCAGCTCGGTGAGGGCGGGGGCGAGGACGAGGCCGATGCCGGTGGCGAACGCGGCGACCGTGACCGTACCGGCGACGCCCGCGCTGTAGTCGGCGAGCTCCGCCTCGGCTCGCTCCAACTGGGCCAGGACCACGTTGGTGTGGCTCAGCAGGATCTCCCCGGCGGCGGTGAGCCGGGCGCCGCGCGCACCGCGTTCGACGAGGCGGTGGCCGGTCTCCTGCTCCAGGGCGGCGAGCTGCTGGGAGACGGCGGAGGGCGTCAGGTACAACGCGGCGGCGGCGGCGGTCACCGTGCGGTGGTCGGCCACCGCACGGAGGATTCGCAGCCGCCGCGCATCGATCATGTGCCCATTGTCCCAGGCCGCGACGAGTGCCCGACCCGGTGAGCGGTTACGCCTCCGCGTCCAGGGCGGCCCGCGCGTCGACGAACGCGTCCACGGCGCGGTTGACGTCGGCCGTGGAGTGGGCGGCGGAGAGCTGGACCCGGATCCGCGCCGCGTCCTGCGGGACGACGGGGTAGGAGAAGCCGATCACGTACACCCCGCGCTCCAGGAGCAGTTCCGCCATCCGGCCGGCCTTGCCCGCGTCCCCGATCATGACGGGGGCGATGGCGTGGTCGCCGGGCAGGATGTCGAAGCCCTCCTCGGTCATCCGTGTGCGGAAGAGCGCGGTGTTGGCGTTGAGCTGCTCGCGCAGGTCGCCGGCGGACTCCAGCAGGTCGATGACCTTGAGGGAGGCGGCGGCGATGACCGGGGCGAGGGAGTTGGAGAAGAGGTAGGGGCGCGAGCGCTGGCGCAGCAGGGCGACGATCTCCGCGCGGGCCGCGACGTAACCGCCGGAGGCTCCGCCCAGCGCCTTGCCGAGGGTGCCGGTGATGATGTCGACCCGGTCCATGACGTCGTGCAGTTCGGGCGTGCCGCGTCCGCCGGGGCCGACGAAGCCGACGGCGTGCGAGTCGTCGACCATGACCATGGCGTCGTAGCGGTCGGCCAGGTCGCAGATCTCCTGGAGGGGGGCGACGTAGCCGTCCATGGAGAAGACGCCGTCGGTGACGATGAGGCGGCGGCGGGCCCCGGACGCCTCCTTGAGGCGCGTCTCCAGTTCGGCCATGTCGCGGTTGGCGTAGCGGTGGCGCTGGGCCTTGGAGAGCCGGATGCCGTCGATGATGGAGGCGTGGTTGAGGGCGTCGGAGATGACGGCGTCCTCGGGGCCCAGCAGCGTCTCGAAGACGCCGCCGTTGGCGTCGAAGCAGGAGGAGTAGAGGATCGTGTCCTCCTGGCCGAGGAAGGCCGAGAGCCGCTGCTCCAGCTCCTTGTGGACCTCCTGGGTACCGCAGATGAAGCGGACCGAGGCCATCCCGTAGCCCCAGCGGTCCAGCGCCTCGTGCGCGGCGGCGATGACCTCGGGGTGGTCGGCGAGGCCCAGGTAGTTGTTGGCGCAGAAGTTGAGGACCTCGCCCGCGCGCCCGCCGGAGGTGACAGCCACGGTCGCGGACTGCGGGGTGCCGATCACGCGCTCGGGCTTGTGCAGCCCGGCGGCGCGGATCTCGTCGAGGGTGGTGCGCAGGTCGTCGCGTACGGAGTCGAACATGCGGATTCCTTAAGGGATCAAAGGGATCAAAGGGATCAAGAGCGAAGGGCGGTCGGGAGATCAGGCGCGTCCCGCAGTCCGGCGGTCAGGCGGTCAGGCGGTCAGGCGGTCAGGCGGTCCAGTCCAGGATGACCTTGCCGCCGAGGCCGCTCGCGGCGTCGTCGAAGGCCGCTTCGTAGTCGCGGAAGCCGTACCGGCCGGTGATCACGGGGGCGAGGTCGAGGCCGCCCTCCAGCAGGACGGACATGGCGTACCAGGTCTCGTACATCTCGCGGCCGTAGATCCCCTTGATGGTGATCATCGAGGTGACGATGCGGGACCAGTCGACGGGGAACTCCTCGGCGGGCAGGCCGAGCATGGCGATACGGCCGCCGTGCGTCATGTTCGCGACCATGTCGCGCATCGCCTCGGGGCGGCCGGACATCTCCAGGCCGATGTCGAAGCCCTCGCGCAGGCCCAGCTCACGCTGGCCGTCGGCGATGGTCCGGTCCGCGACGTTGAGGGCGAGGCTGACGCCGACCTTGCGGGCCAGCGCGAGGCGGGCCTCGCTGACGTCGGTGATGACGACGTTGCGGGCCCCGGCGTGCCTGGCGACGGCGGCGGCCATGATGCCGATCGGTCCGGCGCCGGTGATCAGGACGTCCTCGCCGACGAGCGGGAAGGACAGCGCGGTGTGGACGGCGTTGCCGAACGGGTCGAAGATCGCCGCGATGTCGAGGTCGACGGGGGTCCGGTGCACCCACACGTTGGAGGCGGGCAGGACGACGTACTCGGCGAACGCCCCGTCCCGGCCGACGCCGAGGCCGACGGTGGAGCGGCAGAGGTGGCGGCGGCCGGCGAGGCAGTTGCGGCACTTGCCGCAGACGAGGTGGCCCTCGCCGCTGACCAGGTCGCCGACGGCGATGTCCGCGACGTCGGAGCCGGTCGCGGCGACCTCTCCGGCGAACTCGTGGCCGAGGATCAGCGGGGTGGTGACCGCCTGCTGGGCCCAGCCGTCATAGGCGCGGATATGCAGGTCGGTGCCGCAGATGCCGGTGCGCAGGACCTTGATCAGGACGTCGGTGGCGCCGTACTCCGGCTCCGGCACGTCCATCAGCCACAGTCCGGGTTCGGCCTTCTGCTTGACGAGTGCCTTCACGGCTGGGGCTCCCTGACGTCGGTACGCGAGTGGATACCCCGGGCCTCGGGGCATGTCGGACGAACCCTGCGGCCCGGGGTCGTTTTCGGGTGGGCGCCCCCACGTCGTGTCGGGGGGCTCGGCGGGACAGGACGGAGCACGACGTACGGCTGCACGGCATACGACTCCACGACGTACGGCTGCACGACATACCGCTGCACGTCGTACGGCTCCACGCGCCATCCTCGGCCGTCACGGAGAAATCTGCCGTACGACGGGGCCCGGGTCCATCGAGGATTTCTTAAGCACGGCCGCAGGAGATCTTCACGCCTGGCCCCGGCTTCACCGACCGCTGCCGTCGACAGCCCTTACACATCGCCGAACGGGCCCAGGAAGCGGGGGCGGCCCTTCTCGATCCGGTAGAGGAAGATCCCGTTCTCGTACCGCAGCACCTGGCGGGTGGACGGGTGGAAGGCGAGCGGGCGCACGATCCCCCGGTGCTCGGTACGGAAGAGCCGCCGGGCGGTGCCGCTGCGCACCTCCCCCGAGGCGCTGGTGGTCCCGGCGGCGCGGGCGATCAGGCCGACCGCGTCATACGCCTCGGCGGCCCAGGTGCCCGGGGGTGCGCCGAAGCGTTCGCGGTGGGCGGCGGTGAACTTCCTGGCCGACGGGAGGGCCGTGGGGTCGGCGTACGCCTCGGCGAAGACCCAGCCCTCGGCGGCGGCGCCCGCGCCCGCCAGGAAGGCGGGCCCGAGGGCGGGTCCGGCGGCGACCCTGCTGCCGGTGTAGCCCTCGCCCGCCAGCGCGGTGGCCAGGCGGGCGGCCCGGGTCGCGGCGCCGCTCGCGAACACCACGGCGTCCGCCCCGCTGCTCATGGCCTTGCGGGCGGCCGCGCCGAAGCCGGCGTCGCCCCGTGGGAGCGCGTGTTCGATGAGCGTGGCGTCGGTCGGCGGGGTGTCGCGGATCGCGCTGCCCAGCTGTCCGCCGAGGCCGGTGCCGTCGCTGTCGCTGTCGCTGTCCTGGACGAGGAGGACGCGCTTGGCGGAGCGGGTGTGGACGACGTAGCCGACGAGGCCCGGGGCGAGCATGCGGTCGTACGGGCGGGTCACGCAGAGGTGGGCGGCCGTTTCGGATGCCGTGGTGGAGCCCGCCGCGACGACGACCAGGGCGAGCCGCGCCTCGCCGTACCGCTGGACGACGTCCTCGTCCAGTACGGCGCCGGTGGGCCCGACCGTGGCGATGACGTCGGGGTCGGCGCCCAGCCGGTCGGCCGCCCGCAGGGCCCGGCGCGGGTCCCCGGCGTCGTCCTCGGTGCGCAGGGCGAGGCGGAACGCCGTGTCGGCGCGGGCGTTGTGATCGGCGACCGCGAGCCGTGCGCCGCGCTGGTGGGCCAGCCCGGCGGCGCGGCCGGGCCCGCTGAGGTCGGCGTGGAGCCCGATCGTGTACGTGGGCGGTGTGCCCGAGCCCGACCCGGCCCCGGCGGACCGCCGCCCGGCGAGCCACACCGCGGTGGAGCCGCCGGTGACCACGACGGCCCCGGCGGCACCGGCGATCAGGAGCCTCCGGCGTGTGAGGCCCGCCGCCGGCGGTGCTGCTTCGTCCTCGTCCGGGACGAGGGTGGCGGGCAGCGGCTCGGGGTCCGGCAGCGCGAGGGCGGCCGCGGAACGTTCGGCGATCAGCGCGGAGAGCCCGGGCAACGAGAACCAGGACTCCGGGGACGGGGCGGTGCCAGGCTCCACGGCCGGAGCCCCGCCCGGTGCGGCCTCGGCAGCCGCGTCCGGAGTCCCGCCCGGTGCGGCCTCCGCAGCCGCCTCCAGAGCACCATCAGCACCGTCCGGCACGGCCCCGGCAGTCACCTCCGAAACCCCGGCCGGTACGGCCCGGGCAGCTGCCTCCGAAACCCCGCCCGGCACCGCCCCGGCAGCCGCGTCCGGTGCCGCCCCGGAGGCTCCGTCGCGCGCACCGCCCTCGGATGCCCCGCCCCGGGCCGTTCCCGGAGTCCCGCCGCCCGGAGCCGCCCGGGGGGACCAGGCCGCACGGGGGTCCGGCGGCCGGAGCGGGACGGGCCCTGGGCTCCTCCCCGACCGGCCGCGGTCGGCTCCCCCGGCCGCCTCCAGGTCGTCGCCGACGCGGCTCGCCGACGGCCGGGCGGCCGGGTCCTTGCTCAGGCAGGCGGCGATCAGGGGCAGCAACTCGGGCGGCACACCCACCAGGTCCGGCTCCTCGTGGACCGTACGGAACAGCACACCGGCCGCGCCGGCCGCGCCGCCCTCGCCGAACGGCCGCCGGCCCGTCGCCGCGTACACCAGGACGCAGCCGAGGGAGAACACGTCGCACGCCGGTCCCACCGGCCCGGCCGACGCCTGTTCGGGGGCGAGGTAGCCGGGCGTGCCGATCACCGCGCCGGTGGCGGTGAGTGCGGTGGCGCCCTCGTGGCGGGCGATCCCGAAGTCGATGAGGCGGGGGCCGTCGAGGGCGAGGAGCACGTTGCCGGGCTTGACGTCGCGGTGGATCAGCCCGGCCTCGTGGACCGCGACGAGGGCCGCGGCGAGCCGGCTCCCGAGCGCCCGGACGGTGGACGTGGGCAGCGCGCCGCCGACGCCCACCACCTCGGCCAGCGAGGGCCCGGGGACGAACGCGGTCGCCAGCCACGGCTCGCGGGCCTCGGTGTCCGCGCCGAGCACCGGGACCACCCACGGGCCGGTGATCCGGGCGGCGGCCTCGGCCTCGCGCCGGAAGCGGGCCCGGAAGCCGGGGTCGGCGGCGTGCTCGGCCCGGATCACCTTGACAGCGGCGAGCGCCCCGCCCGCCGAGCGTGCCAGGTAGACCACCCCCATGCCGCCGGCGCCGAGCCGGACGAGCGTGCGGTACGGGCCGACGGTGCGGGGGTCTTCGGTGATGAGGGGCCGCACGTCAGCTCTTCGGCTTCGGGGCCGGGCCGAGATAGCGGTGGCGGCCCTTCTCCACCCGGTACAGGTGGGCTTCCTGGCCGACGAGTTGCTGACGCTCCTCGTCGAACGCGTACGGGCGGGAGATCCCCTCGTACCGGGCGGCGGCGATCGCGGCGGTGAGCTGGGAGCGGGTGGGGCGGCCGTCGCCGGAGGGCGTGGCGCTCGCCGTCGCCTTCTTGGCCGCGGCCTCGGTCAGAGCGGCCAGTTCGCGGGCGACGAGCCCCGTGACGTCGTACGCCTCGGCCGACCAGGCGGCGGGGGCCGCGCCGAAGCGCTTGCGGTGGGCGGCGGCGAACGTCGCGGCGGCCGGGGCGCTCGCGTCGGTGAACGGTGCGATGAACTCCCAGCCGTCGGCCGCGGCGCCCGCCTGTTCCAGGAACTCCGGCCCCATGACGGTGTGCTGGGCCATGCGCGGTCCGGGGAAGGAGAGGTCGGCCAGGATGCGGGCGACCCGGGAGGCGCCGGCCGCGTCACCGGCGTAGAAGAGGGCGTCGCTCCGGTGGGAGAGGAGGTCGGTGACGACCGGGTCGAAGACGGTTGTCCCGGCGGGCACCACCCGGGGGTGCGTGGTGCCGGTGGTGAGGTTGGGCGCCATCAGGTTCGTCGCGTAGCCCGCCTGGTAGGCCGTCTGCCCGCCGGCCCGGTCGATCAGGATGCCCAGCCGCTCGACGTCGGGGCGCAGCAGGAGGCGGTTGACGATGGGGACGCTGAGCGAGGCGTAGGAGGGGGCGGCCTGGAAGAAGGAGCCGTTGGCCCGGGCGGGGAAGGCGATCTGGAGGGCCGACACCGTCAGGACCGGCAGCACCGCCTCGTCGTACGCGGCCAGTGCCGCCCCGGCCGCCTCGTCGCCCGTGGGGCCGATGACGGCGACGACCTCCGGGTCGCGGGCGAACTCCTCGGCGACGCGGGCGGACCGGGCCGGGTCCCCCTGGTCGTCGAGGACCTTCACGGCGAGCCGGAACGGCTGGTCGTCGAGGGAGTTGAAGCGGTCGACGGCGAGCCGGGCGCCGCGTTCCTGGGCGCGTCCGGCGGCGCTCAGGGGGCCAGTGAGATCGGCGTGCACGCCGATGATCCAGCGGCGTGCGCCGGAAGCTCCGTCCCCGCCGCCGTCGGGTTCGTCGCCGGTGAGGCGTACGGCGGCGAAGGCGCCCGCGCCGAGGGCCACCGCCCCGCCCGCCGCGAGGAGCAGGAACCGCCGTCGGGCGGGGGCGGGTTCCGGCGGGCCGGGTTTCTCGGTGACGGTGGCGTCGATGCCGGGCAGGGCCAGCACGGCGGCGGACCGCTCCGCGATGATCCGGACGATGTCCTCGGGCAGCCAGCCGGCGGTGGGGTCGGCCGGTATGTCCTCGGCGATCAGGGAGTCGAGGCCGGCGGCGGACGGACGCTCACCGGGGTCCTTGGCGAGGCACCGGTCCAGGACGGCGCGCAGGTGGGCGTCGTCGATCCCGTCGAGGTCGGGCGCGTCGTGGACGGTCCGGTAGAGAAGGGCGTCGACCGCTCCGCTGCCGAACGGCGGCCGGCCGGTGGCCGCGTACGCCAGCAGGCAGCCGAGCGAGAAGAGGTCCCCGGCCGGTCCCGCGGTGTTCCCGGACGCCTGCTCGGGCGGGAGGAATCCGGGGGTGCCGACGACGAGTCCGGTGGCGGTCAGTGCGGTGGCGTCGACGGCGCGGGCGATCCCGAAGTCGATCAGCCGGGGGCCGTCGGCCGTCAGCAGGACGTTGCCGGGTTTGACGTCGCGGTGGACGAGCCCGGCTCCGTGCACGGCGGTGAGGGCGCGGGCGAGCAGTCGGCCGAGGACGGTGACGCTGCGAACGGACAGCGGCCCGCGCCGGGCGACGACATCGGAGAGCGTGGGCCCGGCTACGAACTCCGTTGCGAGCCAGGGGCGTTCGCCCTCGGTGTCGGCGCCGGTGACGGGCACGGCCCAGGGGCTGTCGACCCGACGGGCGGCCTCGGTCTCGCGGCGGAAGCGGGTCCGGAAGTCCTCGTCCTCCGCGAGTTCGGGCAGGATCACCTTGATCGCGGCGAGCGCGCCGGCGTCGGTGCGCCCGAGGTAGACGACGCCCATGCCGCCCGCTCCGAGGCGGCCCAGGAGCCGGTGTCCGCCGACGCGGGCGGGATCAGTGGGTCGCAGGTCGTCCATCGCCGGGCCTCAGCTCTGCTTTTCGACGGCGTTTTCGAGCCGGGCCAGCATGGCGCCGTGCGCCTCGTTGACCAAGGTGTCGATCTCGTCCTCGGTGCGCCCCTTCGCCCCCTTGCCGGTCACGGCGACGGTGAACTGGAGGGTCTGCGCCTGCTGCCAGGAGTAGTGGTGCGGCCCGCCGAGTTCGGAGCTCCGGTACTCCCCCATCTCGTTGAGGAAGTCCTCGGAGGTGTTCTGGGTGCTCTCGCCGCCGAGGAGGCCCGCGGCGACCATGGATCCGATCGTCTCGCCCTTGCGCAGTTGCTGGGTGGGGCAGCGCATGCTCTCCTCGATCGACTCCGCCATCTCCCAGGCCGCGTCCTCGCGGGTACGGTGCACGGTGACGACGGCACCGAGGCGCACCGGCCCCTTTCCCGCCTCGGCCGGCAGCTCGAACGACCGGGTGAGGGTGGCCAGGACGCTGTACGCGGGCTTCCGCTGCTGCCAGACACAGTCCTCGCCGAGCACGGGCCAGGTCGCGGGGTCGCTCTCGTACGGGCTCCGCTTCACCACCCCGGGGCCGAAGCTGTCGGGGCCGGCGATGACGCGGCCGATGAGGTCGCGCGCCTGGGCCGGGGTCTTCGGGAGCCGGGCGGGGTCGGGTACGAGCGAGGCCTCGGGCGACGGCCCGGCACCGGTGCCGCCGGGGTCCGGACTCGCGCTAGCGCTCATCGAGGCGTCGCGTTTCCCTGCTTCCCCCGGGTCGTCCGCCGCGCCGGAGCAGCCGGCGAGCAGCACGGTCACCAGGGCCAGGGCCAGGGGCAGCGCGTACCGGCCCCCTCCTAACGGCACGTGACAGGTCACAGCGTTTCCCCGTTCCTCCTCGACGCCGCGTCGATCATAGGATCGTCCGGCGTGGCGGGCGGGTGCCGATGAGGGACTGTTACCTCGTCGGGACATGCGCGGCGCCCCTGGGGCTCCGGGCCCACCCCCTCGGGCGGTCTCCGGAGCACCGGGCGGCCGATCCGTGCCGCTCGGGCCCACATGATGGGGAAACGCCGCCGTGAGCGCCCCGGATCTGCTGGGATGGGCGGTGAGAACACGCGTAGTGAGCACGGGGGCGCAGGGTGGGGTTGGAGTTCGGGCACGATCTGGGGCCGCGTCGTGCCCTGCGGGGGCTGCCGCTCTCCCCGCTCGTCACGGGGTACCGGCACGTCCTCGCCCAGCAACAGGCCCTGGGGCTACGGCACATCGGCGATGCGCTGGTGGAGCGCGGGCGGGTGCTGCGGGTGCTCGACGGGCTCTTCGAGGAGGGCGCCGGGCGCCGCTGGCAGCACATCGGCCCCGATCGGCTCCGTCGGGTGGGCGCCTTGCGCGGCGAGGCGTACCGTCCGCTCCTCGCCCGGCTGGAGACGGTGCAGCTCCAGGACCCCGCTGCCCTGCGCCGCATCCTCCTGTACCAGCTCGTCGAACTGCTCCAGGCCCACCCGCGGCACTCCGAGCCCGGGACCGCCGTCTCCCTGGGGGTCTGCCCGACGGAGGCGGCCGCCCTCGTGCGCGCGGCGGCCGTCTGCCACCGCCTCACCGGCGAACAGCGTCGTGCGGCCGAGGAGTTGGAGGACTCGTGGGACACGGGGAGGGTGCGGCGTGCCGCCAGGCTGGCGTCCCTGCTCCCGGCGGGGGGTGGGGGCGACGCACTGCTAAGGCGGCGGTTCGCGGACATCGCGGCACGCGCGGCGGAAGCCGACGTCGTCCTCGAAGCCGCGCAGGAGGCCGAACGGTCCGGCGATGCCCGTGCGGCCGAGGACGGCTTCCTCAAGGCCGCCCGGCTGGCCTCCGACTGCCCCCGCGCCCGGCTCGCCCTCGTACGGCTGCACCGACCGGCGGTCGAGGGGAGCGCGGGGACCGGCGCCGTACTGACCGCCCGTCACCTGTTGGATGCCGTGGCGTTGTCGCTCCGTCCTTCGCCATCGCCATCGCCATCGCCATCGCACGCCGACGCGACGCCCGAGCGGCAGATCGTCCGGCTGACCCGGGCCCCGGGCGGGCCGGCCGGGATCGCCGAGATCCCCGGCGGCTCCTCGGCGGCCGGCTGGGTGGACCGGGACCCGCCGCTCGGCCAGGAGGTCCGCTACGCCGTGTTCCCACTGCGGGAGGGCCTGGTCGACGGCCCTCCCGTGGTGTCCGACGTCCTGCTCGTCGCCCCGGATGTGTCCGCGTTGCGGTCCACCACGGGGCCGGGCCGTATCGGCGCCGCGTGGACCGAGCCGTCGGGGGCGCTGGACGTACGGGTCGTGCTCGACGGCCCCGACGGGCCGGTGGACGGCATCGAGGTACGTCCGGGCGCGCTGACCGCGACCGGCCTGGACGTCGGCACCTACGTGCTCCGCGTCCACTGCCGCTACCGGTCGCCGGACGCCACCGTGGTCGAGTCGACGGGCACGGACCGCCACATCACCGTCAGCCCCTGGCCCACTCCCGTGCACCGGCTGGACGCCACGGCGGGCCGGGGGTCCGTCCGGTTCACCTGGAGCGGCGGACAGGACGCGGACGTGCGTCTCGTCTCCTGGCCGGCCGATCCGCCGGAACCGGGGACCGAGCTGACCCACGACCCGGCGGTCCCCTGGCCCGCTCCGCTGTCCTGGGAGGCGGTGGCCGGCGGCCTGGCGCCTCCCCCGGGCTCCGTCACCCGGGTGTCCGCCCTGGCCGTGCTCGGACCGCACGCCGTGGCGGGTCCCGGCCTGCTCGTCGAGTGCCCGCCCGCCGTGGCCGGGGTGCGCGTGGAGCGGGTCGGCGGGGGCCGGGCCCGCATCACCTTCGACTGGCCGGCGGAGACGGGCCAGGTGGCGGCCACCGTGGAACGGGACGGCGCGAGCTCCTCGCACCGCGTGACCCGCAGCACCTACGTCCGGGAGGGGCTGTACGTGGACGTGCCGTCCTCCGCCTTCACCGTCGCACTCTCCGCCGCCCCGCGCACGACGGACGCGGTGGTGGTCCCTCCGCCCGGCAGCGCGACCGCCGTCCCCGCGGACATCTCCGTCAGCTACCGCATCGTTCCCGGCCCCCGCCGAGGGCTGCGCCGCGGACCCGCGCTGCTACGGGTCGCCCTCTCCTGTGCGGGTGAGGCACCTGACCGGCTCCCGGAGTTCGTCCTGGTGGCGAGGGCGGGCGGCGGGCGCGCCCCGGTCCGCCCGCTCGACCACACCGACGGGACGACCCTGCTCCGGCTCGACGGTTGCGCGTTGTCCGCCGGCAGGCCCGTCGAACTGCCGGTGCCGACGGACCTCCGGCCGCCCTACGTCCTGCGCGGTTTCCTCCTCGGCGACGGGGCCGCCGACGTACGACTCGATGAGCCCTCTCCCCCGACCCTGGTGGTGCGCTGACATGACGAGCGTCATCTGTCCCTACTGCTTCGACCGCGCACCGGCCGCGCGCCTGCCGTACCGCTGCCTGATGATGGCCACCGGGGTGCGCGGCGGCGACCCGTGCGACGCCGAACCCGACGACGTGTGGGCCGACTTCATGGGGCCGGGCATGCCACCGTCGCGACGGCTGCGCGGACCGGTCTTCCCCGCGCCCCGCACGCTCGCGGCCCTTCGGGGCTCCTCGACCCGACAGCCGTGCCCCCGTTGCGGGGTGACCACCTCGGTGCGGGTCTGCCGCGGCTGTCACAACGACTTCCCCAGCGAGTACTGCGACCAGGACAGCCGCATCATCGCCCTGGTGGGCGCCAAGGCATCCGGCAAGAGCACCTATGTGTCGGTGCTCGTCAACGAACTCCGGGGCCGGGTGGGCCGGGAGTACGACATCTCCCTGCCGGCGATGGGAGCCGAGACCCAGCGCCGCGACCGGGAGATGGAGGAGGACCTCTACGAACGGCTGCGGCTCCCCGACACGACACGCCCGGCGGCGATGGGTTTCAACGACCCGCTGCTCTACCGGTTGAGCGTGCCGCGCCGGGGCCGGTACGCCAAGGGCAGCAGACACACCACCCTGGTGTTCTTCGACGCGGCGGGCGAGGACCTCAAGAGCGAGGAGGCGATGGCCAGATACACCCAGTACCTGGCGGCCGCCGACGGCATCATCCTGCTCGTCGACCCGCTCCAGATGGGTTCGGTGCGCGACCGCAGCGCGACCGCCGACGGCCCGCCACTGCCCGCCGTCGAGACGTCCCCGCAGCAGATCGCCGCCGGCCTCGCCGCCCAACTGCGCTCCCACGGAAGGAGTGTGTCGCGGGGCCGGGTCACCACACCGATGGCCGTCGCCGTGACGAAGACGGACGCGCTGAGGCCGCTGCTCGGGTCGCATTCGCCGCTGCTGCGCAACGCCACCCACGCCGGCGGCGAACAGGACGACGACGACCGGCTCGCCGTGCACGAGGAGCTGCGGTCCCTGCTGAGCGACTGGGACTCCGGGGTGCTCTGCCGCCAACTGGAGAACGACTTCGCCGAACTGTCGTACTTCGGCCTCTCCGCGCTGGGCGCTCCACCGCCCGCCGGCGCACCGGCCGACGCACCGAAGTCGGGACCCCAGCCCCTGCGGGTGGAGGACCCGCTGCTCTGGCTGCTGGGGCGGCGCGGCCTGATCCAGGTGCGCAAGGGCCGGCGGGAAAGCGGAGACCGCACGGGGAAGGCCGGCTCATGAGCCTGGGACAGCTGCACTACACCTCGGCGCCGCCCGGCCCGGACGGCTCGGGCTTCCGCTTCACCGCACTCACCCCGGGGCTGCCGCAGGCGGTGCTCCGGGAGGCGGAGCAGATCATCGGGTACGAGCCACCCCGGAACGCCCCGTCCCGCCCGTCCCCGGCCGAACTCGACGCCTTTCCGACGGCGTTCAGCTACAGCGAGCTGTCCGACGGGAGCAGACTGCTGGCCCGCACGGTCTACACGGGCGCCGACTACAGCGGGCGCTGGGGCAACTTCCACGCCCACGCCGTGCACCTGGCCCCGGGCCGGTATCTGCCGGACCGGGCCCTGCCCGTCAGCGCCTGGGAGTCCCCCGGATGGGCCACCGCCACTCCCGAGTCAGGCGCCCCGTCGCCCCTGGCCGCCCTGCCGCCCTCCGCACTGCTGGACCCGGCAGGGCTGGTCGCCTTCGCCGTCTCCCGGGAGCCCTGGCTCGCCGGCGTGTTCACCGACCTCCAGCGCCAGGCCGAGGACGAAGCCGCCCCGCAGGTCGTCCTCGTGGAGCGGAACAGCGCCGACGTCGCGCGCTGGGTGGCCCTGGCGAGCGCGGTGCTGCCCCGGGACGACGCCCACCGGTTGACGTTCACCACCTACTCCCGGCGCCCGCACCTCGCCGGGCAGCGCGTCGTCGGTGTCCTGCCGGACGACGCCCACGGGCTCGCCGGTTCGGGGCGCCGCTACCGGGTCCACGATTGTGCCGTTCCGCCCGCCCCGGACGGGCCGGAGCCGAGCCCCTGGGCCGTGGCCGCCGCCCGGATGTGGTCGGCCGGCGCCTTCGAGCTCCTCCATCACGCCCATCAGCTCCCGGGAGACCCGTTCACCGCCGGCCCCGTGGCGGCGCTCGCGCTGTGCGCCGGTATCGAGCTGCCGACGCAGCATCGCACGGCGGCGGCGCGGTGGGTCTGCGACCACCCCGCCGAGCTGGACGGCGAGGAACTGGACCGGCTGGTCCACACCCTGGCGACGCCCCGGCAGGAGGCGGCGCCGGCGGCCGAGACCACCGCTCTGGCCGAGCTGTTCGCACGGGTGGGCGGCCACCTGCGGGCGGAGGCCGCCGCCCCGCTCGCCGCCCGTCTGCTGGTCGCCGCCGTCCGGTCCGCCGATCCGGTACGCCCCCCGCGCCGCGAGACCCTGACCGACCAGGTGGCCCGGCAGCTCGCCGCCGAGCTGGGTCCGGAGCTGCGGGCCGGGATCGAGGACACGGAGAACGGCTTCGCGCGCCCGCTGCGGCTGCTGCGGGTGGCCGGTCTCCTCGATGTGGACTGCTCCGACCTGGTACCGCTGCTCGCCCACCGGCTGGCGTCGGCGCTGCTGGCCGATCCGTCCGTGTACGGGGGTGAGCTCCACGAGGCTCTCCCGGAGCTGCCCGGCCTCCACAGCGCCCTGCTGCGGGAGCTCGAAGCGGCGGCTCAGGCCGGCCCGGCCACCGTCACCGTGCTCCTGGAGCGCGCTCCCGTACCGCTGGAGAGCGGCGAGGTCCTGCCGTGTCTGCGCATGTGCGGCTGGGCGGCCCGTCGCCCGGCCGGGGGCACAGACGGGGACCGGACCCGTGAGCTGCGGGCCGTGCTGGAGGCGGCGGGAGTCTCCGTCCTCGCGCGTCCGCCGCTTCTCCGCATCGCCTACCGCCTGGTGTGGGGCTCCACCGCGCCGACGCCGGAGGAGGCCAGGTACGACCTGCTGGAGAGGGGCGCGGGGCTCCACCACGCGGCGGGGACCTGGCCGTTCCTCGTCACGGCCGCGCTCCACGGCCGGCCCGGGGACCCGCAGGCGGACGAGCTCGCGCACGACCTCCTCAAGGCCTTCCCCGAGCAACTGGGCGACCGCGACCGGGCGGCGCTCCTGCTGCTGGACTTCTCACGCGACCTGCGGGCCGGCGCCGCTCCGCCCGGCTGGGTCGACCGGGTCCTCGGCCTGCGGAGGAGTGCGGAACCGGTGGACCCGCCGGTGCTGGAGCGCGTCTTCGGCGTTCTCGCGCGTCGTCTGCTGACCGACCACGGCGTGGGCCGCGAGCTGGACGCCCTGATCCGCAGCGGCGACGCCGACCTCTGCGCGGCCTATGAGCGGGCCGCGCGGGCCGAGGAGGTGGGGAGCAGGTTGCTGCGCGACCCGGACTACTTCGCGGACCTCTTCGTCGGCTGGAACGCCCACCCCCAGGCGGGCGGCGGCTGGGGCAGGGTCCGCGGCGCCCTGCTGGACGGGGTCTTGCGCCCGGCGGCGCGGGCGCTGACCGCAGAGGACCTGGCGGCCGTCGAGACGGCGCTCTCCACGAGGGGCGCGCGGCACGCGGAGGACTTCCGTGCCTGGAACCGGCCCGGTGCTCTGGGCCGGCTCGGGCTGCGGTTCGGCGGGCGGGACGGCCGCCCGGGCAAGGCATCGTCCCGCCGGCGTGGCTTCGGCGACCGCGACCGGGACGGTGGCGCCTGATGGGCGGGCCGGCCGGGGCGGCGGTCTGGCTGACGGTGGCCGTCGGGGCGGGTGTGTGCCTGTTCCGCGCGTTCTGGGAGTTCCTCGCCCTGGCGCTCGGCGCCTCCGTGAAGGTCCTCGGCCCCCGGACGCCCGGCACCCCCGATCCCCGGGTCCCGCCCGTCGGATCCGAGCCCGCGCAGCGCGCGTACTGGTCCCGGCTCATGTGGGTGGACGCGTCCACCTCCACCCGGGCCGCCGCCTCGGTCATCCGGCGCCGGTTACTGAACCGCTGGATGGCCGTCACGGCCCGGCGCATGCTCACGGGACGGCAGCCCTCCACCGGTTACGGCGGCCACTGGCTCGTCCGCCTCGGGTTCGTCCTCGTGGCCCCGGGCACCGCGCTGGGCGCGATCGCCGGTGCGCTCCTGGTCTCGTCCGTCATGGTGCTGATCCACCTGGTGATGTGGCTGCTGGTCGGGCTGGTGGGCCTGGCCGCGGTCGCCGGGGTCGCCGTGCTGCGCGGTGCGGACCGGGCCGGCGCCCTGGTGCGGCGGATCCGGATGAAGTGCCCGTATCCCGGGTGCTACCGGCCCTTCCCGCTCGCCGTGCACCGCTGTCCGGGGTGTGGATCGGCCCACCGGGAGCTGCGCCCGGGCAGGTTCGGCGCGCTGTGGCACGTCTGTGCCTGCGGGCGCCGGATCGTCGCCGTCTCCTCGGCCGGGCGCGACCGGCTCGCCGTCGGGTGCCCGCACTGCGACCGGCCGCTGCCCGTCGGGATCGGCCGGGAGCGCATCGTGCACGTACCGGTCATCGGTGGGACCTCGTCGGGCAAGACGATGCTGATGGCGGCCGCGGTGGCCGGGCTGCACGCGGGGGCCGGGCGGGGCGCGCCGAAGGTCTCGTTCGCGACGGCCGACGACCGGCGTGACGTGGTCGATCTGAACAGCCAGCTCAAGAACGCCGGTTGGGTGCGCAAGACTCAGGGCGGCCAGCCTCGCGCCCTGATGCTGCGGGTCACCCACCGCCGCAGACGCCGTCTGCTGTACCTCTACGACCCGATGGGCGAGTCGCTGTACGACGTGGACTCCACGCGCCGCCAGGAGTATCTGGCCCACGCCGACGGAGTGATCCTGGCCGTCGACGTCCTGGCCGACCCCCAGGTGCGCCGTTCCCTCTCGGCGCAGGAGGAGGAGCTGGCACGGGCGGCCCATCCGTCGGATCCGGGTCCGTGGCAGACGTACCAGACCTTCACCGGTGAGCTCTCGGCGCTGACCGGACGACGGCGGCGCGGCCGGCTGCCGCTGGCGGTGGTGGTCACGAAGCGGGACGCCCTGGACCGGATCGAGCGTCTACGGGTCCCCCCGACGGGGATCGGATCCTGGCTGGCCACGGTCGGCCTGGACCCCCTGGTCCGGGACATCGGGCACCGGTTCAGGACCCGGCGGTTCTGGGCGCTCAGCGCCTACGCCGCCACTGGGACGGGCCCCCTGGTGAGCGAGCAGCAGCGGGCTGCGGAGGCGGTGCTGTGGATCCTCGCCCGCACCGGACTGCGCGTCGGCAAGCTGCTGCCCGACGGGGGTCGCGAGGAGCTGCCGACCGGGTCCGTTCCGCACCCGCGCGATGCCCCCGCACAAGATCGTTCAACCCGCTGACGGAGCCGGACGTGGTCGTTAAGGTCGGTCGGGTCCGAGAAGAGAGAGACGGTTCACGGCTATGCCGGTCGTTACGCCGAACATCGCGCGGGGGCGTCGGCTGCTCCTCACCCTGTTCGTCCTCGCCTGCCTGGCGACCCTTGTCGGGCTGCTGGCCTGGGGTTGGGTTCTCCTCGACGGCCAGGTGGCCGAGGCGCTCAGGTGACCGGGGCGCTCAGCGAGTGACGACCGAGTGACGACACCACGTACGCACCACGGAACGAGGACGTGCACACCATGACAAGGAGGGCTTCGAGTGAGTGACATTCCCGGCGGTCCCATGGCGAACCGACCGGTCCACTTCATCTGGCTGCTGGACTGTTCCTACTCCATGCAGGGCGAGAAGATCGGACAGCTCAACTACGCGATCCGGGAAGCGGTTCCCGAGATGCGGTCGGTCGCCCATGACAACCCGGCGGCCCAACTCCTGCTGCGTACGCTGACGTTCTCCACGGAGGCGCGGTGGCACCACAAGGACCCGGTGCCGGTCGACGACTTCACCTGGCAGGACGTCCAGGTCGACGGCACGACCAACCTGGGCGAGGCGCTGGAGGTGGTCTCCCGGGAACTGCAGACGCCGCCGATGCCGCAGCGGGCCCTGAAGCCCGTGCTGGCCCTGGTCTCCGACGGGGTGCCGACGGACGACTGGAGGTCGGGTCTGCGCGCGCTGGACGCCACCCCGTGGGGCAGGAAGGCCGTGCGGGTGGCCATCGCGATCGGGGCGGACGCCGATCGCAGTGTCCTCCAGGAGTTCCTGGGCAACCCCGAGCTCCAGCCGTTGGACGCCAACAGTCCCAAGCAGCTGGCGGCGGCGATCCGCTGGGCCTCGACGGCCGCGGTCAAGGCCGCGTCGCAGCCGGTGGCCGGCCCGCCGGACATCACGGTCAAGCAGCCGCAGTACGCGCCACCGCAGTTGGACGACGACGATGACGACGTCTGGTGAGCGCTCCTGAGCAGCCGCTGTGGGAGACGCTCGAGCACAGCGTGCGGGGAGTGAACAAACAGATCAACCAGGACTGGTACGCCGCCGAGGGATCCGGGACGGAAGGTGATCCGTTGATCCTCTCGGTGGCGGACGGCCATGGCTCGGCGGTGCACGCCCGCAGCGATATCGGGGCGCGCTGTGCTGTCGACCTGTTCGCCCACCAGGCCCGGACGTTCGCCCAACTGGCGCGCGCCGACGGGCCGGACGGAGCACCCAGCCTGAGCTGGCTCATGAACTACGCCCGCAACGAGCTGCCCCGGCAGCTGGTGGCCGCCTGGCAGGAGAGAGTGCTCGCCCACTGGGACCACAACCAGGGGACGGTGAACCCGGCGGCCGAGCCTCCCCGCAAGGGCCAGAAGCTGCTGCTGTACGGGGCCACGCTGGTCGGTGCGGTGCTCACCCCGCGGATGTTCGCGGCCTGGCAGCTCGGCGACGGCGAGCTGACGGTGACCGACGCCGACGGAGCGATCGTGCTGCCGCTGGCTCCGGTGGAGGCGGATCTCGGCGACGAGACCGAATCCCTGTGCAGCCGCCAGGCGTGGAAGATGATCCGGGTCCACTGGGCTCCGGTCGTCTCACCGGAGCGCACCCCGCGGATGATCACCCTGTCGACCGACGGCCTGTCCAAGAGCTTCGCGTCCGACGAGGGCTTCACCCAGTTCATGACCGGCCTGGGCCGGCGGCTCTCGAAGGACGGTCACACCGACGGCGTACGCGACGCCCTGCCCGGATGGCTGGCCGAAGCGGCACGCTACTCCGGTGACGACACGACCCTGGTCGCTGCCCGGCGACCCGACCTCATCGCGGCGGACGACAGCGCCGCGGCGGACGAACGACGGAGTGACGCATGAGCGGCATGCTCGACGGAGGAACCCACCTCACCGCCGATGACGGGGAGTCCGTCCGCGTCATCGACATGCTCGGCGCCGGCGGCCAGGGGGAGGTGTACCGGGTGGAGACCTCCTCCGGCGAACGCGCCCTCAAGTGGTACTACCCGTCCTGCGCGACGCCCGAGCAGGACGCGATCGTGCGGGAGCTGGTGACCCGGGGCTTCGACGACGACCGATTCCTCTGGCCCACGGCGTACGTACCCTCCGGCACGGGGGCGTTCGGCTATCTGATGGATCTGCGCCCGGACCGGTTCAAGGGACTCCCGGACCTCTTCCGCCGCAGGCTGCGGACCACGCCGCGCGCCCTGCTGACCGCCGCCCTCTACACGGTGGAGGCCTACCAGGCCCTGCACTCCCGGGGGATCGCCTACCGGGACATCTCCTGGGGCAACATCTTCTTCGACCCGGCCTCGGGCGACGTCCTGGTCTGCGACAACGACAACGCCGTGGTCGAAGGGGGCAGCAGCGGGATCTCGGGGACCATGGAGTTCATGGCGCCGGAGCTGGTGCGCGGCGAGACGGGGGCCAGACCCGGCACCCAGTCGGATCTGCACTCGCTTTCCGTGCTCCTTTTCATGCTCCTGATGAACCATCACCCGCTGAAGGGAAAGCAGGAGTTGGAGATTCACTGTCTCGACGAGGTGGCGGAGAAGCGGCTGTACGGGAAGCGGCCCCTGTTCGTCTTCGACCCCGACGACACGGCGAACAGCCCCGACCCCGTGGAACAGTCCACGGTCCTGCAGACCTGGGCGGCGGCTCCTCCGGCTCTCCAGGACCTCTTCACGCACAACTTCACCGTGGGGCTGCACGAGCCGACCGCCCGGGTGCGCGAATCGCAGTGGCGGGACGCGCTGCGGTCCGTCCTGGACGCGGTCGTGGACTGCGCCGACTGCGGCCGCCAGAACATGACGCAGCCCGGGGCGGCCGCCGCCGGGTCCTGCTGGTCCTGCCGCAGCGCCCTGGTCCTGCCGCCCCGGCTGAGCATCATCACCCGCCTGCCCCGGTCCGAGCGCCATGTCCGGCTGCGACGGGCAGCCCGCGTCCATGAGCATCACCTGGCGCCGGAGCCGTCGCGCCACGACTACAGCGACGCCACCCTGGTGGCCGAGTTGACCGAACACCCGAGCAGGCCGGGGAAGTTCGGGCTGGCGAACCGTTCGTCGACGAGCTGGACCGGCACGCGTTCCGACGGCACCTCGCAGGAGATCGCCCCGGGCCAGACCGTCCCGCTCCGGGCGGGCCTGCGACTCGATCTCGGCGGGGCCCAGGCAGCGGTCCACGCGAAGTGAGCCGAGCCGGCGTGGCCGCCGGGACGCTTCCCCGGCGGCCACGCCCCGTACGGCCCGAAGAGCTGGGTCAGAGCCCGAGCAGCCGCCCGATCTCCTGCGCCAGGGCGATCCCGCCGCTGCCCGCCGCGAGCCCCACCGTCAGGGTCTCCAGCGCTTGCCGAATCCGCCCCTGGTCGGCGGGGCGCCCCTCCTCCCCCGCCCGGACCAGCTCTCCGCGCACGATCTCCGCCTGTGCGGCGAGCTCCGGCCGTGCCGTCTCCTGGCGCACAAGCTGTACGAGGTCGGCGGCGAGCTTCAGGGCTTCGGCCGGGGGTGTGCCGTAGGTGACCTGGATCTTTCCGTGGTCACCGAAGTTGCTCGGGCCGGAGATGTCGCCGTGGAAGTTGTAGGTGCTCATGTCTCTCCTGGTGGTCGGTCGCGTGGTGCCGGGACTGGCGGTCGGTCAGGGTGGTGCCGGGGCTCAGGGAGAGCCGCCCGCGGCGGCCGCCGGAGTCTGGGGTCCCTGGCCGTAGGCGGCGGAGATCTGTCCGTTGTTGCCGATGTTCGACGGGCCGGTGATGTCGCCGGAGATGTTGTACGTCTGGGTGTTGATGACCTGCTGGGCCCGGTCGAAGGAGCTGGTGTCCACGTTGTGGTCCGTCAGGAACCGCTCGGTCGCGATGAGCACCCCCTGTTGGAGCCGGTGGAGAAAGTCCTGCGAGTCCGTGCGCTCCGAGTGACCGAGCTGGTCCCATGAGGCGACCCGTTCGCGCAGGCTGTCCGTGGCGCCGTAGTCGTACAGCGCGTGCTTCTTGGTGATCTCCTTGCGCCACTTCTCCAGCGCGCGGGCGCGCAGCCTGTTCGCGGAGTTGCGGCGCGCGATCCGCCCGGGGGCTCCGGTCAGCGCGGACCAGGTGTGCGAGGTGGCGAACCGGATCAGGCTCCAGACGCGTTCGAACCCGTCGCGCGGGAGGTAGTCCGATCCGTAGTAGCGGGCGTGCACCGGGGGGATGCAGTAGGCGGCGACCTCCCAGGAGAGGCTGGGGTGCTGGAGCCGGGCCCGCAGGTGCATCGAGACGATGACCCGGCCGCCCTCGCCGACCCGTTCCAGGCTGAGGTAGGTACGCGTCCCCGCACCGGGCTTGAGCAGCCCCGCCTTGACCAGAAGGGGCGGAATCTCACTGTTGGGCGGGCGCAGCCGGTCCGGCAGCACCTCGTCGCCGAGGTAGTAGACCTGGGGGCCGATCACGTAGAGCCGGTTCTGTGCCCGCAGCCCTTCGAGACCGGCGAGGTTTCCCAGCTCCCGGGCCAGGTAGGTGTGGAGGTCGACGGCGTCGAAGGGGATCAGGGTCTTCTTGCCGCCGCCGGCGGCGTCCGCGGGGCGGCTGATGTCGATCGGCTGCCAGACCGTCTCCTTGATCTTGCTCCCGCTGCCGACGAAGGGGTTCTCCCGCTCCGCGCTCCGGGTGTACGGCATCATGTTCGGCCGCCGCAGCGCGCGCAGCCGCTGCTCGACCTCGTCGGCCACCTCGGGTACGAGGTCCTGGGGGCGGGTGGCGGAGAAGCGGGCTTCGAGGGCCTCGGCACGCCCCTGGGCCTCGGTCCGGCGCACCAGCCACCAGGAGCAGCCGAGCACGAGCGGCAGAACCGCGGCGGCCCCCGCCGCCACGCCGGACGAGCCTGCGACCAGGCCGCCGACCGCGCTCAGCACGGCGAGCCACCATCCCGCGCAGAGCCACGCCAGCCTGCGGTCGCGGAGGTCCGTCCGCCGCGTCGCGCGGGCCGCGTGGCGCGCCAGCGCGAGCAGGTTCACGCCCAGCGGCGGTCCGGTGGCGGTGAGGCGGTCCCCCGAGAGCTCCTGGTGCGCGTACCGGGCGAACTCGTCGTCCAGGTGCACCGACGAGCACAGCAGTCTGGTGGTCGCGTCCTTGTCGTACGTCGGCAGAGCGGGCACATGCCGCATCGCTTCCCCCTTCCGGTGCGCCCGGGCCGGCGCACCCCGCACAGTCTTCTACACGACGGCCGGGCGCACGTCCCGCGATGGTCCTCGGGGCAGCGCCTGACGCAGCGTAGGGATTCCGTCCCCGTCCTTGATAACGTCGCCCCCGCGGCTGCGGACTTCATTCCCCCGACCCCAGCCGTACGGGGTGGGCACGGGGATCGGGCGCGGCAGGACGAAGAGGGCCGACAGATGAGCCTTGCACAGGTGCACTACACCTCCGCCGCGCCGGGGGACGAGGAAACGGCGGGCCGGTTCACGGCGGTCGGTCCCGGAGTATCGGGTGCTCTGCTGGCGGAGATCGAGCCCTTGGTGCGCTACGAGCTTCCCGGGGGCGCCCCCGACCGGCCGTCCGACGGCGAACTGCGCGCGTTGCCGCAGGCGTTCGGTTACTTCGTCCTGTCCGACGGCAGCCGGCTGGTGGCACGTTCGGCCCCCGTGCGGGACGCGGGCGGCCACGCGGGGCCGGGCGTACGGTTCCACGCGCACGCGGTGCACCTGCCGCCGGGGGTTCCGCTGCCGGGCGACCGGCTGCCGGTCGAGGCGTGGCGGTCGCCGCACTGGGTGGCGGTGACTCCGGGCGGGACGATACCGGACCCGTTGACGCTGCCGCCGGGTCCGGCGGCGGTCTCCGAGGGCCTCGACGACTTCGCCGTCTCGCGCGGCCCCTGGCTCGCGGCCGTGCTGGCGGATCTGCGCCGGGCGAGCGACGCGGAGGCGCCCGGCGGCATGCCGGTGGTGCTGGTGGAACGGCAGTGCGCGGACGTGGCCCGGTGGCTGGGGCTCGCGTCGGTCACCCTGCCGAGAGAGAGCGCGGAGCGGCTGACGTTCACCACGTACACGCGGCGGCCGGGGAGTTCGGCGTCGCGGGTGGTGGGGGTGGGGCCCGAGGACGCGGGAGCGGCACGAGCGGCCGGACTGCGGGTGCACGAGTGCGCGGGGTCGCCTCCGGCGGGCGGCGGTCCGGCCGACGCGTGGGCGGCGACGGCGGCGCGGGTCTGGCGGAGCCGGTCGCCGGAGCTGTTCCGTGAGGCGCGGGAGCTGCCCGGGGAGCCGTTCGCGGCGGGCCCCTTGGCCGTGACGGCGCTGTGCGCGGGGATCGAGCTCGGGCCGGACGGGCGTGCGGCAGCGGCCGGTTGGGCCGCCGATCGCCCGTACGCGCTGGACGCCAAGCGCACGGGCCAGTTGGTGGAAGCCCTCACCTCCCCCGCCGTCGACGACCGTACGGGCCCCGAATTCGACGCGGCCGGGCGGCTGTTCGGCGCACTGGAGGGCCGCTGCCCGGCGTCGGTGACCGCCCCGCTCGCGGCGATGCTGGTCACGGAGGCGGTACGGGGCGGCAACGGCTCGCTGGAACTGCCGCGCCGGGAGGCGTTCGCCGGGCCTGAGGGGGCGGAGGTCGCCGAGCGGCTGGGCCCGGAGATCCTGACCGAGCTGGCCGACACGGTCGGTGCACGCTCGGTGGCGCGCACGGTACAACTGCTGCGGGTGGCACGGTTGTTGGACGTGGACGGCAGGGAGTCGCTGCCGGGGGTCGTGGACCGGCTGGCGCCCGCTCTGCTGGCGGAGGCGGCGGCTTCGGCGTCGCACGAAGGCCCCCCGGGCTTCGCACCTGCCCTGCTGGAGCTGTTGGACGAGCAGTTCGAGGTGCGGACGGCGCTGCTCGGCGCGCTGGACCGGATCGCGCCCGAGGACCCCGGGGCGGTGGCCCGGTTCCTGGAACGGGTCACGCTGCCGTTCACGGGTACGCAGGCGCTGCCGCATCTGCGGATGTGCGCCGAGGTGCCGGAGGCGATGGCGACCCTGGGCGGTGACCGGGCGGCGGTGTGGCACCGGGTGCTGCGGGCGGCAGGCCTCTCCCCCTTCGCCGAGCCCCTGGTCCTGCGCACGGCGGCCGGCCTGGTGTGGGAGGACCGGGCCCCGACGGTCGGGGAGGCCCGGCTGCTGCTGGACGCGGCCACGTCGGACGCGCACCGCGCGGCCGGTACGTGGGCGCGCCTGGTGGACGCGGCGCTCGGGGCGTCCACCGGTGGCACGTCCGCCGCCGGCACGTCCACCGGTGGCACGTCCGCCGCCGGCACGGATGAGGCGGCCGGCCTCGCCCACGACCTGCTGCGCGGCTTCCCCGAGGAGATCGGCGGCCGGGAGCGGGCAGGACTCCACCTGCTGGTCCTCGTACGCGAACTGCGCACGGGCGCCCCGGAACCCGGCTGGGCGGAACGGGTCCGCACGCTGTGCGCCCAGGCTGAGCCGGTCGAACCGGCGCTCCGGGAGCGGGCGCACGCGGCCCTGGTCGAACGGCTGCTGGCCCCGGACCGCCCGGGGGCGGAGCTGTACGACTTCGTCCACGGCGACGACGCCGAGCTGATCGCCGCGTACGACCGGGCCGCCCGGACGGAGGCCGTACGGGCGCGGCTGCGCACCCAGCCCGCCTACGCGGCGGACTGCTTCACCGTCTGGACCGCCCACCCGCACGCGGGCCGCACCTGGCCCCCGGTGGCCGCAGCCCTCCTCGACGACGTCCTGCGCCCCGCCGTGCGCGGCATGTCGGCCGAGGCCGTGGCGGAGGTCGAGGAGACGGTGGGCCGCACGGGCAGCAGCGGCCGGGCCGACGCCTTCCGCGACTGGAACCGGGTCAGCGCCCTGGGGCGGCTGAGCCGCCGGATCGCGGGGCGCGTGCGGCGGGGTTGAGCCGACGAGGATGAGCCGGCCGGGGCGGCGGCGGCCGTGATCGTGGGCACCGCCCTCCCCTTGCGCGTACGCGGCGACGAGTCGTCAGTAGACGTTCCCCGAAACCGCCGGGAAGTCCGGCGGCCAGGGCCCGTCGAACAGCGACTCCCGGCCACCCATCGAGGCGTACTCCGCCTCGCGCCAGCCCGGATTGCCACCGACGACGAAGCTGTCCCCGTCAGGCTCCAGCATCCAGGTGTAGGCCGCATCGGCGGATCCCAGGCCGTGCCGCTCCGCCAACAGGGCGAACTCCTCCGGGCCGGCGCGCCGGATGTGCAGGCCGTTGCGGTAGTACGGCTGGAGAAGCATCAGCGTCACGTGGCTGATATGGATCTCGATATGGGTCGAGGTCCCGTCGACCAGCGTCGCTTCGCTCCGCAGGAAGAGCTGCCGGTGGGACGGGTTGAACCCGGCCACCCGGAACAGCCTTCCGGTACGGATGAGATCGGTCATGCTCGAAGCCCTCTCCTGATCACGGCACCGGCTCCCCGCCGACCGGTTCGAAGCGCTCGGAAGGACCTTTCACCCGGACGCGTCCGCGGTGCGGGCGAGGTGCGCGTACTTCCTGTTGTTCCGCTGTGAATATGTCCGGTATTCCCTTCCTGGGGCACTCGACAGGAGACCACTGGCCATGGCAGCGAAACGCACGGCGGTCCTCGCGGTCCTCACAGGCGCGGTCGTCACAGGCGCGGTCCTCACGAGCGCGGCCCTCCTCATGGTGGGCGCGACGGCCACCGAGTCCCTGCCTCCGGCGGGTGCCGGGAGCGGCGACACTACCGTCACGGCCCGCACCGACACCGGCCTCGTCCGGGGCATGAGAACAGCCACCCACACCATCTACCAGGGCATTCCCTACGCGGGCCCGCCCAGGGGAGCCCATCGCTGGGCCGCCCCGCGCCCGGTCCGTCCCTGGGCCGGCGTACGGGACGCGACGAAGCCGGGGCCGCTCTGTCCCCAGGTCGCCTCGGCCTACGCGGACGTGTCGAGCCTGGAGGAGGACTGTCTGGTCCTCAACGTCACCACGGGCGCCTCGGCCGCAGCGCGGCGCCCCGCGCCCGTCGTGGTGTGGATCCACGGCGACGGAGCTGTGGGCGCGGGCGCGTTCTTCGACGCTCGGCGCCTCGCCGACCGTGGCACGGTCGTGGTCACCATCAACTACCGGCTCGGAGTCTTCGGCGGCTTCGCCTACCCGGGACTGGAGGGCTCCGGGACGTTCGCTCTGCAGGATCAGCAGGCGGCGCTGCGGTGGGTCCGGCGCAATGCCGCCGCGTTCGGCGGTGACCCCGGCAACGTGACGGTGGCCGGTTCCTCCTTCGGTGCCGCTGCCATCAGCGGCCACCTCACATCGCCCGACGCGCGGGGACTGTTCCACCGGGCCATCCTGGCCAGCGGCGAGGGAATGATGGACATGCCGGCGGGGGCGATGGGAGAGGGCGTGCCGGCCTATCCGCACTACACCTGGCGCACGGAGCGGGAGTCGCGGACCACGGGTGTCGCGATGACGTCGTCCCTGGGCTGCGCCGACACCGACCCGCGTCGGGCGCTGCGGTGCCTGCGCGCGCTGCCGGTGAAGAAGCTGCTGAAGGTCCCGAACATCGGGAACGCCTTCCAGGCGTTCGCCTACGGCAACGAGGTGCTTCCGGAACTGCCCGAGGCGGTACTGGAGCAAGGCCGTTTCCCCCGAATCCCGCTGATGTCGGGGGCCACGCTGGACGAGCACCGCCTGTTCGTCGGGATGGCCCACGACGCGATCGGCTCCCCGTTCACCGCCGCCCAGTACGCCGCCGCTCTCGATACCGCCTTCGGCCGGGACGCGGACACCGTGGCCGCGCGCTACCCGGTCACCGCGTTCCCCTCGCCGGCCCTGGCCTGGTCCACCGTGGTGACCGACAGGATGTGGGCCCTCGGCACCTACGCCCAGGCGACCGCTTTCGGACGCCGCGCCCCCACGTACGCCTACGAGTTCGCCGACCGGGACGCCCCGATGTACCTTCCCCTCCCCGGAACCTTCGACTTCGGCGCCTACCACGCGGGCGACACGCCGTACATCTTCGAGGACCCTGACGCGCAGAAGCACTTCACCGCGGCGCAGGTACGTCTGTCCGGCATCATGACCGACTACTGGGCACAGTTCGCCCGTACCGGCACACCGAACCGCCCGGGGCTTCCGGGGTGGTCCCCGTTCGACCCGGCGGACGCCGTACCGCACACCCAGTCCCTGGCGCCGGACAAGGTCGGGCCGGTCGACTATGCCGGAGGACACCGGCTCGACTTCTGGCGCCGCCTCGCCGAACAGGGGGCTCCGTCGGCATCCCAGCCCGCCCGGGGCAAGGAGCCGGTCTCGTGACCTTCCCCGACGTCACCCATGACTGGGGCGTGCTCAAGGAGACCGTGGTGGGCCGGGTCATCGACTTCACCTTCCCGCCCGAGCTCGCCGCAGGAGTCCCCGCCCCCTTGGGCTTCCTCCCCGAGCGTACGAGGCAGAACATGCCTCGATGGGCAGGAAAGCCCTGGTCGGAGGCTGATCCGGAGGGCTACGGACGCTGCGTCGAGCAGGTCGAGGAACTGGCACGCTTCCTCACGGCCCGCGGCGTGAGGGTGCACCGTCCACGTGTCCTCAGCGAGGATGAACTGGACGTGTACGACGGCGGCTTCAGTATGCAGACCTTCGTGCGCGATCCGATGATCGTCATCGGCGACCGGGTCATCGAAGCCGCGCTGCGCCTGCCGGCCCGCTTCAAGGAACGCTTCGGCCTGCGTCCCGTCATCGAGGAAGCGGAAGCACGCGGGGCACGCTGCTCGGTCATGCCACCGCCGGCTCCCGTACCGGTGGCGGACCTCCCCACGGCCGTGGGGCCCTTCCTGGAGGGCGGAGACGTGCTGCCCATGGGCCGTGACATCCTCGTCGGCACCGGCAGGACCGCGTCCGACGCGGCGGGCGCCCGGTGGCTGGAACGGCTTCTCGGGGACGACTACCGCGTCCACCAAGTGCCCCTCTCGGAGCGGGTGATCCACCTCGACGACGGCCTCAGCACCGTCCGCGAGGGGCTCGCCGTGGTCTGCCGGGAGCAGTTCACCGACGGGCTGCCCCCGCCGGTGGCCGACTGGGAACTGATCGACGTCAGCCTCCATGACGCCGTCAACCTCCTGGCCGGCAACAGCCTGGTCCTGGCCCCCGGCGAGGTGCTCGTCGACGAACGCCTCACCGGCCTCGCCGAAGCGCTCACCGCCCGCGACGTCACCGTCCACACCTTGCCCTACGACGCCGTCACCCCCTTCGCGGGCGGCTTCCGCTGCTCCCACCACCCTCTGGTGCGCAAGCTCCCCGAGTGACCGGCCCGGGAGTTCGTCCGCGAACGCGGAGGCCACCCGTACCCCGTCGGCGCCGCGCAGCGCGGCGCCGACGGGGTACGGTCGATCAGTGCCCGGGTGGCGAGGCGTGCTCCGACGCCGAAGGTCCCCGGTCAGGCTCCTGAACATCGGCCCGCAGCACCGTGCCACGCCCGGCCACCAGCGCCACCGCCGTCTGACCGGCCGCAGCCACACACATCAGCACCAGAGGCACCTGCCAGCCGGAACTGACGGTGTGCAGCAGCCCGAAGACCACCGGGCCGACAGCGGCAAGCAGATAGCCGACCGACTGCGCCATCGCCGACAGCGCGCCCGCCCCGGCCGCGTCCTGGGCGCGCATGCCGAGGAACGCCAGCGCGAGCACGAGACAGGCCCCGCCGCCCAGGCCGAGGACGATGCTCCACAGCAGCGCCGGCTCCGGGGCCACCAGGAGCCCGAGGTAGCCGAGGAACAGGATGGCCGAGCAGATCGCCGCCGGCGCCCGCTGGTCACGCGCCCAGCGCAGCGCGCCCGGCACCGCCAGGCTGGTCAGCACCGCGACCGCCTGGAACAGGAACAGCAGCCATCCGGCCTTGGCAGCGCTGACGCCGTTGTCCTGGAAGACCTGGGGCAGCCATGTCACCACCACGTAGAAGCCGAGAGACTGCAGCCCCATGAAGGCCGCGACCGCCCACGCGAGGCCGGACCTCCAGGGCAGCCGGTGCTGCCCGCGCGCCGCTTGCGGGGCGGACGGCGCGGCGCGCATCTGAGGGAGCCACACCAGCACGGCGATCAGCGCGATCAGGACCCAGCCTCCCAACGCGGTGGACCAGCCACCGGGAGCGACCTCGCTGACCGGCACCGCCACCCCGGACGCGACTGCGGCGACGCCTCCCATCACCGTCGCATAAGCGGCGGTCAACAGCCCTACCCTGGTGGGGAAGTCACGCTTGATGAGGCTCGGCAGCAGGACGTTGCCCACAGCGATACCAGCTCCGATCAGTACGGTTCCCCCGAACAGACCGACCGCCGAGGGCACCCACCGAACCGCGATCCCCAGGGTCAGCACGGCGAGCGCAGCGCCGAGGAGCCGCTCGTCTCCCCACCGCGCGGCAAGCCGGGGCACCATCGGGGACAGTGCGGCGAACGCCAGCAACGGCAGTGTGTTCAGCAGGCCGAGCAGCGCCGGGGCCAGCCCCAGGTCGTCCCGGATTCGGTCCAGCAACGGCCCGACACCCGTCAGACCCGCCCGGAGGTTGGCTGCTGCCACGAGCAACCCCCACAGCAGCAGTGCCTGTCCGGAACGCCGTCTCGCTGTGTTCTCCATGACCGTCATCATCGAGCTTCACCCGGCGCTCAACGAGGCCGTACTGAGGCTGGCCCCCGCAGGGCCACCCTCGGCCCACCCGGCGGCCCTCGGCCCACCCGGCGACACCCGTAACCTGGCGGCATGGGGACTCCGTTGGGGAACTTCATCCGGGCCAAGCGCGACACCATCCAGCCGGAATCTCTCGGCCTGCACAGACACGGCCGCCGCCGATCACCTGGGCTGCGCCGCCTCGACCTCGCCACGCGAGCCGGTATAAGCGTCGAATACCTGGCCCGCATCGAGCAGGGGCGCGACCACAACCCATCGCCCGCGGTCGTCAACTCACTCGCCGACGCGCTCTGTCTCGACCCCTCGGAGCGCAACCATCTGCGCTACCTCGCCAAGATCTCCGGTGACCAGTGCTCGGTGCGGATCACGCCCGTGCCGCCGCCCCGGCGCGTGCGCCCGTCCGTCCTGCAGACGCTCTGCCTCCTGGAACCCGGCGTCGCCCTCGTGACCAACCGGCTCGGCGATATCCTCGCCCACACCACGGGCTTCCAGTCGATCACCAGCGGCACCGGACTGCTCGACGGCGCCGAGCCGAATCTCAACCGCTATCTGTTCACCGACGCCCGCTCCCGGGCGTTCTTCGTCGACTGGGACGACATCGCGGACGAGCACACCTTCGATCTCTGGCAGGCGCCGTCCCTGGAGAACCTCGAGTGGCTCACCTCCGAGCTCACCCCCGTCGCCGGGCCCGAGTTCACCAACCGCCTGTCCCGCCACGTCGTACCGCGCCGCGGGGTACTCAGGCTCAACCACCCGGACGGGCACCAGCTGAGGCTGCACCGCGAGACGCTCGAACTGCCCATGGACGCCCAGCAGCTCGTCATCTTCCTGCCCGAGTGCGATCAGACGGCCCAGGCCATCGACCAGCTCCGGCGCCAGTCCCATGGACGGCTGCGGTCCATTTCGTGACGCGGTGAGCGACAGGGCCGTCGGATGCGCGGCGACAGCGCATAGCGGGGGCGGCGGCGAGAGCCCTCAGTACAGCAGGTCCAGCTCCGCCCGGACCGTCTTGCCCGGGTTGCGGTCGAGAACCGCCCAGCGGTCGGCCAGGGCGTCCACGATCAGCAGCCCGCGCCCGCTGTCGGAGCTGTCCTCCGGCGCGGTGATCTCGCCGGGGCCCGGCGGCCGGCACTCGCCCCGGGTGTCGGACACCTCGATCCGCAGGAGGCCGGGCGATCCCGGGTCGCCGGGCAGGAACGACAGGCGCAGTTCGAAGTCGCGGTCGGGGACGCGGCCGTGGGTCGCCGCGTTGGCCGTCAGCTCGCCGATGATCAGGGCCGCCGACTCCGAGGCGTCACTGAGGTACGGGATGCCCCAGGTGTGCAGCTTGTGCAGCCCGACGCGGCGGGCGAGCCGGGCACCGCGTGGATCGGCGTCGAATTGACGCTTGAACACACGTACGGTTACCTCGGGTTGGGTCTTCGTGAGTGCTTCCATGCCCCCAGATTCCGGGCCCCGGCCCCTCTCCACCAGGCCAGAAACCCGTACGCTGAGTCAGCGTACGGGTGCGAAGGGTAGACGGTACGCGTCACGTTCCGTGAGCATGGACGGGTCGCGGACCAGGACAGGCGCATGGGGAGGTGGCCGTACATGACGCACGGCACGGACGGCATCGACAGCATCACCACGTACGGGACTTTCGGCAACGGCGGCGGACGCGGCGGCGAACCCGAACCGCAGTACATCCTCAAGATGTTCGGAGAGGTGGTCAAGACCTTCCGCAAGCGGGCGCGGCTGACACAGGAGCAGTTCGCGCCGCTCGTCGGATACTCACTGGAGACCGTCGCCTCCATCGAGCAGGGCCGCCGGCTCCCGCCTCCGGACTTCGCGGAGCGCGCGGACAGACTGCTCGACGCGTTCGGCGTGATTCTGGCGGCGGCAAAGCATTTGACGCGGCGGAAGGGGCTGGCGAGCTGGTTCCGGCAGTGGGCGCAGCTGGAGCTGGGGGCGCTGAGCCTGTACACGTACGAGTGCCGGTTGATTCCGGGGCTGTTGCAGACGCCGGCGTACGCGCGGACGCTGTTTACCGACCAGTTGCCGCCGCTCGACGACGAGCAGATCGAGGCCCAGCTCGCGGCCCGACTGGAGCGCCAGCAACTCCTGCGGAACCGGCCCAACACCGCATTCAGCTTCATTCTCGAAGAGCATTTGTTCCTACGGGAGTTGGGGGGCGCGGAGGTCACCAGGGAGCTGATCGACCACATCCTCGACCTGTCCGAGCTGCGCAACGTGGACATCCAGATCATGCCGCTCGTACGGCATCACCACGCAGGTCTCGGCGGTCCCGCTCAGCTACTGGAGACACCGGACCACCAGTGGTTCGGCTACTTGGAGGGGCAGGCGCACGGGCAGTTCGTCTCCGACCCCAAAGCAATCAGCGTCATCCAGATGCGGTGTGCCAGTATGCGTTCACAGGCTCTCTCGTTGGACGACTCCAAGAGCCTGATGCGGCGGATGCGAGGAGCGAGATGAGCACCACACACCTGGTCTGGTTCAAGAGCAGCTACAGCAGCGGCGACGGCGACTCCTGCGTGGAGGTCGCGATGGAGTGGCACAAGTCGAGCTACAGCGGCGGCTCGGGCGACGACTGCGTCGAGGTCGCCGCCTGCCCCTCCACCGTCCACGTCCGCGACTCCAAGCTGGACGAGAGCCCCCAACTCGCCCTCGCCCCGGCCGCCTGGAGCCACTTCCTCGCGTACGCCGCCCAGGCCTGAGCCCCGGGCGGCACGTGGAGCGCGCGGCGGGGGCGGGCGCTGTGCGCGGCACCGCCCCCGATGGGACACGTCAACGCCAGGGCGCTGCCTTGGCATGGAAAGTCAGTCCCGGCCATGCCTCGACCGGTGTGGGTGAGTACACGATCCGACCCGGGCACAAGTCCCGCTCGGCGAGCCCCTGGACGATCTTCGGGATGGCCGCGAGGGTCGTCTGCAGACCGTCGTGCATCAGGATGATGCCGCCCGGTTTCACGGTGAGCGCGTTCGCCACGATCGTCTCGGTGGGAATGCCGCTCCAGTCGACGGTATCGGCCGTCCAGATCACCTCGGTCATGCCCAGTCGGGCCGCATCCCGCCGGGTCCGCGCGTCGGTGCTCCCGAAGGGCGGCCGGAACAGCGTGGGCGCCCGACCCGTCTGGGTTCGGATGACGCGGCTGGTGTCGCGCAGTTCGGCGAATGCGGCGGTCGCGTCGAGCTCCACGAGATTGGCGTGGGTGTAGGAGTGGTTTCCGACCTGATGCCCCTCGGCGACCATCCGCCGTGTCCCGGCCCGCTGCCCTTCGGCCAGTGTGCCGGTCACGAAGAACGTCGCCCTGACGCGTCCGGCATCCCGCAGCGCCTTCAGGTACTGGGCCGTGGCGTCCGTCGGGCCGTCGTCGAAGGTCATGGCCACGTAGCCCCCGGAACAACGGCTCCCGGAAGCCGTCGCCTGCGCGACCGCCGGCGGTAACGCGAATGACGTCATCAGCATCGCCACAGCCGCGCTGAACCCTATGCGCGTTCTGTATCGGTTTCTCATACGGGGATCGATCCTCTCCAGGGGTGGACTGGTGAACCAGCAAGGCACCGGAGCGCCACGAAACAGCGGCTCACTCACCCATATCCGCCCTGGGTATGGCTGCAGCCGGACGTCGCACACGTTGCGCAGGACAGTCCTGTCCCTCGGAAAGATGCGGCAAACGCGGGCAGGCTCAGTACGAATCCCGACAGAGCCCGGCAGGTACGTCCACACAGGTTCAGCTCGGCGGGGACCGCCTCGGGGATCACCGCGCAGCCCGGCCGAAATCCCGGGAGCAACGCGGTTCACCGGTCCGGTGGTGACACCGGACCATGAGATCGCGGGTGGCCACTGACGAGGACGGGGCTGTCCGGCCTCCCGGCCGGACAGCCCCACACCAAGATTCTTCGGACGGCTTCTACCAGGCCGACCGTCTGGCGGGGCTCAGCGGCCGGAGAAGGGGAGACGGGCCGGTGCCGCGGCCGGGCCCGGCGAGGCGGAACGGGAGCCGGCCGCGGGGAGCGGGTCGGCCGCGCAGGTGACGTCCCGGGCGGGAAGCCGTCCGGTGGTCAGATACCTCGTGGTGACGTCGTCGGCGCAGTCGCTGATGCCGAGCGAGTACACGCCGTGGCCCTGGCCCTCGTCCACGGTGACGAGCCGGGAGCCTTTCAGCGCCCGGCGCAGGCCGAGTGCGGCGGCCAGGGGGGTCTGCGAGTCCCATTCGTTCTGGACGATGAGCGCGGGGACCTTGTTGTCGATCTTGGTGGTCGGTTCGACCGGGCGGTCCCAGTAGGCGCACGGGAAGATGTTCGAGACGGAGTCGCCGTACAGGGGGTAGCGGACGCTGTCGCGCCGGGAGTCGGCTCGGTAGACGGCCGGGTCGGTGGGCCAGCGGGTGTCACCGCACATGATCGCGAGGTAGCTCGCCAGTTCGCTGTCGGTCGGCACGAAGGTCGGGAAGGTCGGGACGGGCTTGCCCTCGGCGGCGTCCCGGAGCAGCCCCAGGGTCCTGGCGGCGACGGCAGGGTGGGTGATCTCCCAGCGTATGTACTCGCGGACCTCGGCACCGTCGAACCTGGTCCCGCCGAGGTCGAGCGGCTCCCGGTCGGCGCGCGCGACGATGTCCCAGAACAGCTTCTCGACCTCGGCGGGCGTGTCACCGAGTCCGTACCGTGCCGCATGACGAGCGGTCCAGTCCGTCCACCGGTCGAACGCGGGCTCGGCCTGCTCCGCCCAGGACTGCCCCATGCTCCGCCACACCCGCTCGGGGTCGACCGCGCTGTCCAGGACGAACCGGTCGACCCGCCGCGGGAACAGCTGGGTGTATACGGAACCGAGATAGGTCCCGTACGACAGTCCGAAGTAGGAGATCCTCCGTTCCCCGAGGGCCGCGCGGATGACGTCCATGTCGCGTGCCGTGTTGCGGGTGCTGATGTGCCGGAGCGTTTCCCTGTTGCGGTCGCGGCACCCGTCAGCGATGTCGCGCGCCCAGGCGACGTCCTTGGCGAAGGTCGCGTCCTTGTAGGGCCGGTACGTCAGCCGTTCGTCGGCGGTGGTCGTGCCACAGGCGAGCGGGCTGCTGGTGCCGACCCCGCGCGGATCGAAACCGATCAGGTCGTACCGGTCCTTCACGGACTGCGGCAGAAGACCGCTGAGCGCCAGGGGATAGAAGAGCCCGGAACCACTGGGGCCGCCCGGGTTGAAGAGCAGGACACCGCGGCGCTCGGCCGGGTCGGCGGCCTTGATCCGCGACAGCGACACATCGATCTTCCTGCCGCCCGGCCTGAGGTGGTCGAGGGGCACCTTGAGGGTCGCGCATTCGACGGTGGCGGGAAGGTCGCCGCCGCAACCCTGCCAGGTCAGTGAGGAGGTGTACGGCGCGGCCACCGGCACACCGGGACCGGCGGCGGGCGCAGCCGTGGCGGTGGCCGTGGTGCCGAGGAGCGTGGGGGCGAGCAACGCGGCGACGCCCAAGGCGATCTTGGAGATCGCTCTTCGTCTCAGGAGCAATGGAGTGCCTTCGTTCGCTGGGATGGTGCATGGCGCTCAGTGGTCCGGAGGGACGGACCGCAGGGTCGTCGGACAGGCTAACGACCATACGGAACAAGCGAGTTCGGATGCGCGATTTCAGCGAGGCGCCTGGCTCGGGGGGTGCCGTGACGGAGAGGGCGAGGGGCGCGGCGCGCGGGGTCGGATCGACCCCGCAACCAACGCATGACGTCATGCGGAAGGTCCGGATGCCGTCCTACGGGATCGAGGCAGACCGTAGGTTCGCGTGCCGGGTCCTCGTCGGGGACGATCACGGTCACGAGCGCTGATCCCGGACGAGATCCGGTTCCCGTTACCAGGCGTCGTCAGGTGCGGAGTACACCTCGGTGATCGCTCGGTCGCCGCCCGGGGGCGCGAACATCGGCCCCGGGCCTTCCGCCCGGTCCGTGCGCCCGGTCCGGGCAGGTAACGTAAAGAGGTACGACTGATCGACTCATGGGCCTCCTGGCGGGCTGCGTGAACCCAGGAGGAGCAACATGACGACCAACCGTGGCCGCAAGGACGTCATCCGTGACCGGATGGCCGCCACCGGCGAGTCGTACAACGTCGCCGCCCGCAACCTCAAGGCCATGAAGGACATGGGCGCGACCCGCGAGGCCGTCCTCGTGCAGCGCTGGACGCCCGCCGACAGCTTCGACGTGCCGTGTCCGTGCGGCGGGACCTGTGAGCCGGGCGAGACCTGCGACCGCTGCCACGCCCGCCACCGGCACGTGAAGCGGTACCCGGGCTCCACCACCGAGGTCGAGACCTGGGCCGACCGCTACGAGTGCACCGGCTGCTCCTCCTCGTACACCCTGACCATCCACCTGGCCGGGCGGCCCTGGGGCGTCGCCGAGACCGTCGTCCAGGGCGGGTCGGCCGAGGAGGTCGTGCGGGCCCGGGTCTTCCCCGGTGTGATCCACCCGCTGCTGCGGTCCGATGCCGCCGAAGGCCCCGACCAGGACTGAGCGCGGCGGCGCCGTCGGCCGGCGAGGTGGATCACCGACCTGGGTCGACGGGGTGCGGGCGTGAGTCCCGGAGTACCGCCCGGAGGGCGATGAGCCCCGGGGTCGAGCGCCGTGCCCGGCGTCCTACGGGCGCGCGTCGAGGCGGTGCTGGAGGCGACCGTCCGGTCCGAAGACGTCCATGAGGTACCCCTCGCTCAGATCCACGCCCTTCTCGCGCTTCAGGTAGTCGGTGAGCGAGACCTTCAGCCGGTCGAAGGGTCCGGCGTCATCGTCCTTGCTGTGCGTCCACACGGTCAGCAGCGGCACGTCGGCGGGGCCGTCGGAACGCTGGATGCCGTACACGTGCTTGTTTCCGCTCGCTTCTCGGTAGTGGTCGGCAAGCCGCACGGCGGAGTCGGGGGCGACGGTGGTGGTGGCGGTCGGCTGCGGGAACTCGGCGGAGTGGTCCCTGGCCGTGTCGGCGGCCGGGGTGCAGCCCGCCAGTAAGGGCAGGGCCGCGGCGAACGGGATGACGGCAAGGCCGGCAATTCTTCTCATGGCCCCATAGTCCCCGGTCGGCACAGCGCGGCGAAATCCCCGGCACGAACGGCTCACGGCGTGCCGGGAACGAGAAGATGCCCGCACAGGTCGCCCTGTGCGGGCATCGGTCGGCCCGGCGTCGCCGGGCATCGGTCGGCCGGCCTCGGCCGTCCCGGCTCAGCTCTCGTCCGGCGCCAGGGTCAGCGAGATCGAGTTGATGCAGTACCGCTGGTCCGTGGGGGTCGGATAGCCCTCGCCCTCGAAGACGTGGCCCAGGTGCGAGCCGCAGCGGGAGCAGCGCACCTCGGTGCGGACCATGCCGTGGGCGCGGTCCTCGACCAGCTCGACCGCGTCGGTGTCCTTCGGGTCGTAGAAGGACGGCCAGCCGCAGTGCGACGCGAACTTGGTGTCGGAGCGGAACAGCTCCGCCCCGCAGGCCCGGCAGGAGTAGACGCCCGCCGTCTTGGTGTCGGTGTACTCACCCACGAAGGCGGGTTCGGTGCCGGCCTGGCGCAGCACCGCGTACTCGGCGGGGGTCAGCTCTTCCCGCCACTGCTCGTCCGGCTTCTCGACGTCGTACGGCACGGCTCGCTCCTCAGCTCGACAGGTGGTCGCTCGGTCCGGTCGCCACTCGGCTACCGGCCGCTCGACAGGTGGTCCAGGATGCGCGGGCCGAGGTCGGTGACGTCGCCCGCTCCCATGGTGAGAACGAGATCGCCGGGCTTCGCCATTCCCGCGACGGCGGCGGGGACGTCGGCCTGGTCGTGTACGGCGGTGACCTCGGCTCCGGCCTCCTTCGCCGCGTCGATGATCAGGGCGCTGGTGATGCCGGGGATCGGGTCCTCGCGGGCCGGGTAGATGTCCAGGACCACGGAGGCGTCGGCCAGGGCGAGGGCCTGGCCCATCTCGGTGCCCAGCTCCTGCGTACGGGAGAACAGGTGGGGCTGGAAGACGACCAGGATGCGGGCGTCGGCGGCCGCGCCGCGCATGGCCTCCAGGTCGGCGGTCATCTCGGTGGGGTGGTGCGCGTACGAGTCGATGACCTGCACGCCCGCCGCCTCGCCCTTGAGCTGGAGGCGGCGCTTGACCCCGGTGTACGAACCGAGGGCCGAGGCCAGGTTGTGCGCGGGGATGCCGAGGGCGACGCCGGCGGCGAGGGCGGCGACCGCGTTGTGGGCGTAGTGGCTGCCGGGCACCGAGACCGTGAAGGTCAGGAACTTGCCGTTGAGCAGGACCGTGACCTCGCTGGTCAGGCCGCGCGGGGTGACCTTGTGGACGCGTACGTCGGCGTTCTCGGCGGAGCCGTAGGTGACGACCTTCAGCTCGGAGAGGTCGCGGACCCGGCGGGTCAGCTCGACCGCGCCGGGCTGGTCGGCGGAGATGACCAGGGTGCCGCCGGGGACGACCTTGCCGACGAACGTCTCGAAGGAGTCGTAGATCTCGTCCATCGAGGCGTAGTTCGCGTGGTGGTCCAGCTCGACGTTGAGGACGATCGCGACCTCGGGGTCGTACTTCTGGAAGCTGCGGTCGCTCTCGTCCGCCTCCGCGACGAAAATGTCCCCTTCGCCGTGTGTGGCGTTGGTGCCGGGGCCCTCCAGGTCGCCGCCGATGGCGTACGAGGGGGCCAGGCTCAGCGAGGAGAGCGCGACGGCCAGCATCGACGTCGTCGTCGTCTTGCCGTGGGTGCCGGCGACCGCGATGGCGCGCAGGCCGTTCATCAGGGAGGCCAGGGCGTCCGAGCGGTGCACCACGGGGATCGCCAGCTCGTTCGCGCGGAGCAGCTCCGGGTTGTCGGCGCGGATGGCGCTGGAGACGACCACGCAGGACGCGTCGTCGGCCAGGTGGCCCGCCGCGTGTCCGATGTGCACGGTCGCCCCCAGCGCCCGCAGGGAGTCGGCGGTGGCGGACTCCTTCGCGTCGCTGCCCGCCACCTTCGCCCCGCGCTGGGCGAGGATCTTCGCGATGCCCGACATTCCGGCGCCGCCGATGCCGATGAAGTGGGGTCGTTCCATGGCGGCGGGAATGCCGGGTGCCATCTGTGCTCCTGCGTGGTCGCTGCGGTTCGGACGGCGGCCGGGGGCCGACCCGGACCGCGCGGCCTCAGCCTATTCGCTGTGCGCGAAGAGCTTGAGCACCGGGACGCCGACCTTGTGCCGGGCGCGGGAGGCCCAGTCGCGGTGGAAGAACTCCTCCACGTAGTGCGGGGCGGTCAGGACGATGACCTCGTCGGCGCCCGCCTCCTGGACGACGGTCGTCAGTCTGTCCAGGGGGTGATTCTCGATCACCTGTCCGACCGCTGCGGAGCCCGCGTCGCGCAGGGCCCGGAGGGAGTACTCCAGGCCGATCTGCGCGGTCTCGCGGGCCTCGTCGCCCTCCGGCTCCTCGCCCTCGCGGACCGCTTCCTTCAGCTCCCCCATCGCCACGTCGTCGATCGCGCGCAGCAGGACATCGGCCTGGTCGCCGCGCGGCTGCAACAGAACGACGAACGAGATCCGCTCCTCGCCGTGGAGGGTGGTGACGAATTCCACGTCCTCGGGAGTCAGCGGCTTCTCGATCATCAAAACGCTTGTGAACACGACAGGCGCCCTTCCGCTTCTTCGTCTCGTCGACTGCCGGCTCGACCGTCGACGGTCGTTTGCTGAAACCATCCTTCCCCGTGCTTCCACGGGGACCGCAGGGGTAAGTGTGCCCAGCCGGAGCCAAGCGGAACGGCAAATTCCGCTATCCGTCGGTCCGACGGTACCGAGTGAAGAGGAACCCGGCCTCTTCCAGGAGCGATGTCAGGGAAAAACGTTCCGGCACGGTGACCCCGGGGCCCCCCGCGATCCGCTGGGCGTCCCCGGCGGTCAGCATCGGGGACACGGTCAGGCACAGCTCGTCCAGCGCACCGGCCGCCACGAACTGGCCGAGCAGCCGGGGTCCGCCCTCGGTGAGCTGCCGGGTCAGCCCCCGGTCGGCCAGCTCGCGCACGACACGGGCCGGGTCCACCCGGGCGCCCTCGCCCGCGATCACCACCTCGGCGCCGGCCTTCCGGGCCGCCGCGATCCGGTCGCCAGGGGCCCCGGCCCCGGTCACCACGAGCGTCGGGACGAGCGGCTCGGTGAACAGCGGCAGCGAGAAGTCCAGCTCCATCGAGCCGGTCACCACCGCGACGGCGGGAGCGGGGCCCTGTCCGGCGGCGGCCCGCCGCGCGGCGAACGCCTCCCGAGCGCGGGCCGGACGGTACCCCTCCAGGCGTACGGTCTCGGCCCCGGCGATCACCACGTCGGCCAGGCCCCGCAGGGTGCCGAAGATCCGCATGTCCGCCGCGCAGGAAATGGGCTGCGAGCGGCCGTCGTGCTGGGCGGCCCCGTCGAGGGTGGAGACCATGTTGGCGCGCAGCCAGGGGGTCGCGGGCCCTTCGGCCGGGAGGCCGGCGGGGTAGGCGTAGGCGTCCGCCAGCTCGTCGAGGCTCCACTCGCGGTCGATGAGCGGCCCGGACAGGTCCTCCGCTCCCGATCCGCTTTCTGTCAGGTCCGTCACAGGGAACAGGCTTCGCATGGGTTGCAGTCTGGCATGAGCCTTAGGGTGGAGAGTTGTGTCGTCATCCACCGCGTTTCCGGGGCAGAGCCCCCTTGCCGAAACGGCCCCGCAGTCCCTGTGCGCCCGTGAGCCGCACGTACCCGCAGACCGTCTGGTCGCCGAGATGGTGCCTCCGCCGCGCTTCGACTCGGTGCGCTTCGACACGTACGTCCCCGACCCGAACCAGCCCAGCCAGAGCGAGGCGGTCACGGTCCTGGCGGGCTTCGCCGCCGGCCTCGGCGGGGCGCACGCGACGGGCTCCGGGCGGCGCAAGTGGTTCAGCAGGAAGCCGGCCGCGCCGACCGGGCCGCGCGGCGTGTATCTCGACGGCGGCTACGGCGTCGGCAAGACCCACCTGCTGGCCTCCCTCTGGCACGCCACGCCCGCCGAGCCGTCGCTGAAGGCGTTCGGCACGTTCGTGGAGCTGACAAACCTCGTGGGCGCGCTGGGCTTCCAGCAGACCGTGCGGACCCTCAGCGGGCACCGGCTGCTGTGCATCGACGAGTTCGAGCTCGACGACCCGGGCGACACCGTGCTGGTGTCCTCGCTGCTCAGCCGGCTCGTGGAGGCCGGGGTGGCGCTCGCCGCGACCTCGAACACGCTGCCGGGCAAGCTGGGCGAGGGCCGGTTCGCCGCCGCCGACTTCCTGCGCGAGATCCAGGGCCTGTCCGCGCACTTCCGCCCGCTGCGCATCGACGGCGAGGACTACCGGCACCGCGGTCTGCCCGAGGCCCCGCCGCCGTACGACGACGAGCAGGTCACCCGGGCCGCGTACGCCACTGCGGGCGCGTCCCTCGACGACTTCCCCGGTCTCCTCGACCACCTGGCCCGGGTCCACCCGAGCCGGTACGGCGCGCTGACCGACGACCTCCGCGCGGTCTGTCTGACCGGGGTGAGCGCGGTGCCCGACCAGTCGACCGCGCTGCGCCTGGTGGTGCTGGCGGACCGGTTGTACGACCGGGAGGTCCCGGTGCTCGCCTCTGGGCTGCCGTTCGACCGGCTGTTCAGCGACGAGATGCTGAACGGCGGGTACCGGAAGAAGTACTTCCGGGCGATCTCCCGGCTGACGGCACTGGCGCGTGACGCGAAGGGGCTGGTGGCGCAGTAGGTTCGGGGGCGTAACGCGACGGGACACCGCACGCAGACGGTGGGGTGCCCCGTCTTGTCCCCGTACCACCGCGCACACTTTTCGAAGGGGTCCAGCATGGCTACCACGCGTCAGGCGCACACGAACTGGGAAGGCAACCTGATCGAGGGCAAGGGGGTCGTCACCTTCGACTCCTCCGGCATCGGCGACTACCCCGTCTCCTGGCCCGCCCGCTCGGAGCAGGCGAACGGGAAGACGAGCCCCGAGGAGCTCATCGCCGCCGCCCACTCCAGCTGCTTCTCGATGGCCCTCTCCCACGGCCTCGCCGGGGCCGGCACCCCGTCGACCCGGCTGGAGACCAAGGCCGAGGTGACCTTCCAGCCCGGCACGGGCATCACCGGCATCCACCTCACCGTCGTGGGCGAGGTGCCCGGTCTCGACGAGGACGCCTTCCTGAAGGCCGCCGAGGACGCCAAGGCGAACTGCCCGGTCAGCCAGGCGCTCACCGGCACCACGATCACCCTGACGGCCTCGCTCGCCTGACCTTCCGCGAACGGCTGCCCCGGCGGGGCAACCACGGCGGAAACACGTGGCGCGGGGGTGCGCATGGTTCCCCCGCGCCTTTGTGCGTGCTACACACGTGCGGGTCACTTCACCTGTCCGCCAACAGGGAGTCACCTCATGTCAACCGCACCCCGCTCCACCGCGACACGACGCCAGGTCCTGGCAGGCAGCGGCGCAGCCGCCGCGATCGCCTTCACGGGGGCCTTCTCCGAACTCTTCGCGGGCACGGCCGCCGCACGCGGCCACGACGGCTACGGCCCGCTCGTCCCCGACCCCGACGGACTGCTCGACCTGCCGAAGGGATTCCGCTACCGGGTGCTGTCCCGGGAGGGCGAACCGCTGCGCTCCGGCGAGGGGCCGGTGCCGGGCAACCACGACGGGATGGCCGCGCTGCCCGGTCGCCACGGCCGGGTCCACCTGGTCCGCAACCACGAGAACCGGCACACCGCCAAGCTCGGCGTACCGACCGTCGAGGGGCTGACCTACGACCCGGCGGCCAAGGGCGGCTGTACTTCCCTGGAGCTGGACGGCCGCAACAAGGTGCTCGGTGAACGCGTCGCCATCGCCGGCACGGCGGTCAACTGCGCGGGCGGGCCCACTCCCTGGCGCACCTGGCTGACCTGCGAGGAGAACGAGGACAAGGCCGGTACCAACGGGTACACCAAGGACCACGGCTTCATCTTCGAGGTGGACGGCGCCGATCCGCGCCGCACCGGGGCCGTCCCGCTGACCGCGATGGGCCGCTTCCAGCACGAGGCGATCGCCGTCGACCCGAAGTCCGGGATCGTGTACGAGACGGAGGACGCGTTCGACAAGCCGTTCGGACTCTTCTACCGCTTCCTTCCCGAGAAGCCGCTCGGCGGCACCGGATCGCTCCGGGCGGGCGGGGCGCTGGAGGCGATGCGGGTGCCGGGCGTTCCCGACCTCTCCGCCGCCCAGAAGACCGGGACCAGCTTCGACCGGATCGAGTGGGCCCCCGTACCGGATCCGCTGGCGGCGGAGACCGCGATCCGCTTCCAGGACTTCGGCCCGAAGGGCGTCACGCACGCCCAGAAGCTGGAGGGCTGCTACTGGGGCGGCTCGTCCGTCTACTTCGTCTCCAGCTTCGCCCGTAGCGACGAGGGTTCGGCGGCCGACCACTACGGCCAGGTCTGGCGCTACGAGCCGAAGAAGCGGCGGCTCACCCTGGTCGTGATCTTCGGCCCGGACACCGACATCCAGCTGCCCGGCGAGTCGCCCGACAACATCTGCCTGGCGGCCGACGGCGGGCTGATGGTCTGCGAGGACGGCGACGGCGCGCAGCACGTGCTCGGGGTGACCCGGCGCGGCGAGGTGTACACGATGGCGCGCGGGCGGCAGAACATCGGAACGCCCGAGGCGCCGGAGTGGGGGGAGTTCGCGGGGGTCGTCTTCTCCCCGGACGGCTCGACGATGTACGTGAACTGCTACAGGCCGGGGACGACGTTCGCGGTGACGGGGCCGTGGTGCTGAGGTAGCCGGCGCGGCGTTCCGGAGGTGACCGGGGGCGTTCCGGAGGTGATCGGGGCGGCGTTCCGGAGGTGACCGGGGCGGCCTCACTTCATCGGACACCGGAGCACCGCCGCCCGATATAACCGGATTATCAGACATTTTCCGTTATTTTCCGTGAGTGATCACTGCTGCGCGGAAGATGCGGAAGACGACGACTCTGACAGTCGCGGGCGTACTGACCGGCGCCACCCTGGCCGGGTGCGGGGGCTCTGCCCCCGCACCCGCTCCCCCGCCCACCCCGGCGGCATCCGCCCCGGCCTCGGCCGCACCGGAGAAGCCGCCCACGATGGCCCCCGGTCCGGCGGGCCGCACCCCGGTCTTCGAGCGGAGGCCGACGGGCGGGGGCGCGGCCGGCCGCGCGGCGGAGAAGGTCGTGGCGCTGACGTTCGACGCCGACATGACGGCCGACCAGGGCCCCCGGGCCGCCTCCGGCGAACGCTTCGACAACCCGGAACTGGTCGCGCTGCTGCGCCGGCTGAAGGTGCCCTCCACCGTCTTCATGACCGGGCGCTGGGCCGAGGAGTACCCGGCGCAGGCGAAGGCCATCGGCACGGACCCGCTGTTCGAGATCGCCAACCACTCCTACAGCCACCACGCCTTCAGCTCCCCCTGTTACGGCCTGCCGGTGGTCGGGAAGGACACGATGGCCCGCGAGGTGGAGCGTACCTTCGCCGCGTTCCGGAAGGCGGGGGCGCGGAACGTGGTGCCGTACTTCCGTTTCCCCGGCGGCTGTTACGACGACACGGCGCTGCGCGCGCTGGCCCCGGCGAACGTGACGGCGGTGCAGTGGGACGTGGTCAGCGGCGACGCCTTCGCCACGGACGCGGACGCGGTGGCCGAGCAGGTGCTGGACGGGGTGCGGCCGGGCTCCCTCGTGGTGATGCACTGCACCCGCAGCGCGGCCCCGGCCACCGAGGCGGCCGTACGCCGGATCGTGCCGGAACTGCGCGAGCGCGGCTACCGCTTCGTGAAGGTGTCGGAGTTGATGGAGGACAGGCCCTGAGCTCGTTGTGCGGAGCGAGGGCCGGAGATGTGCACTCCAGCCCTCGCCCCTTGAGACGGCATCTCACCGTCTGTCGCGTCGGCCCTCTGTACTACGGCAGGGCCCACTTCTGGTTGGGACCGGTGTGGCAGGCCCACAGATGGACCGGTGTGCCGTCGTTCCAGGCGCCTCCGGACGCGTCGAGGCACTTGCCGGACCGCGGGTTGCGCAGCGTGCCGTCGGCCTGGGGTTGCCAGGTCTGGGCCGCGCTGCCGTTGCAGCCGTAGAGCTGCACCTTCGTGCCGTCGGCAGTGCCCGCGTTGTCGATGTCCAGGCACTTGTCCAGGGCGCGCACGGTTCCGTCACCGGAGACCGTCCACTTCTGGGCCGCGGTGTTGTTGCAGGTCCACAGCTGGATCTTCGTGCCGTCGGCGGTGCCGCTGTTGTCCACGTCCAGGCACTTGCCGTTGACCCCCTTCACCTCGCCCGTTCGGGAAGTCGCGCCGGGCAGCTGGTTCATCGTGTACCAGGCTTCGGTGCTCCAGAGCTGTTCGCCGCCCGTCGCGCTGAAGGGACGGGCCGAGCGCACATGGACGACTCGGTCGGCCTTGAGCCCGGGGATCGTCAGCGTGACCGTCTTGCGGTCGGCGGAGAGGGTGGCCGACTGGGCGGTGAGGCTCTCCTCGTCGACCTTGGGGCCGCCGTACGCCGCGGTCGGCACGTAGCGCCACTGCTTGATCTTGTAGCGTCCGGCCAGGTCGGCCGCGGTCTCCGTCGACACCGGCTGGGTGTACTCCAGCTCGAAACCGCCCGGGACCGCGCGCATGGCGCGGATGTCGAAGGCGTCGGTGCCGTTCGGCGTCAGCTTCTGCAGACCGTGGCTGAGCTTGCCCTCCTGGCCCCAGTTGCCGCCCGCCCCCAGCCCGCCCGCGTAGAGGGCGCCGTCCGGGCCGACGCTGATCCGGGTGACACCGGCCTCCAGCCCCTGCGTGAGGCGGAAGACCGCCCCCTGGTACTCACCGCCGACCTTCTCCAGGAACCCACGCTGAATGCCACCGTAGGTCACGTCTCCGAACAGCATCTGACCGGCGAAGGGGCCGTCCTTCAACTGGAGGGGTGTGCTGGGAGAGTTGGCTATCTCGTTCTGCGGGAGCCACAGCACCGGTTTGGTCACCGGCCGGGAGTCGAAGGGCCCGTCCGGGTTCATGTAGTGGTTGAAGAAGCGGTCCTGCTTGATGTGCACCAGCTTCGACGAGGGCAGCCAGCCGCCCTGGTTGTCGGTGACGAACATGTCGCCGTCCGGGCCCCACCCGATGCCGTTGGGGGTGCGCAGTCCACCGGCGACGTAACTGACTTCGCCGCTCGCCTTGTTCACCTTGATCGTGGTGCCGCGGTTCGGTGCCGGTTGCGGGTCCGTGGTGGCCCCGCCGTAGTTGATCGACACCGACAGGTTCAGATAGAAGAACCCGTCCTTGTACAGCAGGCCGAAGGCGAACTCGTGGAAGTTGTTGCCGAACGGCCAGGTGGCGATCCGTTTGTACTGGTCGGTGACGCCGTCGCCGTTGGTGTCGTTCAGTTCGGTCAGTTCGTGTTTCTGGGAGACATAGAGCTTGCCGTCCACGTACTTGACGCCCATCGGCTCCTTGAGGCCGCTCGCGATCTTCTTGTACGTCACCTTGTCGGGGCCGGTGGCCCCGGTGACGTTGCTCAGCAGGTACACCTCGCCCGTGCTGTTGTCCGTGCCGCCCCAGGTGGTCACCGCGAGGCGGCCGTCAGGCAGCCAGTCCATGGCGGAGACCTGCGGTTCGAAGCCGGCCGGCCTCAGGTTCGTCAGGGTGTAGTTCGGGTGGACCCCGGTCAGGGGCAGTCCGTCACCGGGCGCGTCGAGGACGCCTTCGCACTCTTTCCGGCCCGGCGACGTGACGCGTACGACGCCGGCGTCGGTGCTCAGCACCGAGTCCGGTACGAGGCTGAAGCCGGTGGCGCCCGGAGGCTTCCAGGCGAGCGTGATCTGCTGGCCGCCACCGGCCTCGAAGTGCTCGATGCGCAGGGAGTGCACGCCGGCCGTCAGCGAGACCGTGCCGTCCTTGGGCAGGTCGGGGCCGTGCAGTCCGTCGTGGTCGATGACCAGCTTGTCATCGACGTAGAGGCGGGAACCGTCGTCGCTGGTCAGGCGGAAGGTGTGGCTGCCGGCCGCGGCGACGTCGAGGTTCCCGGTGACCTGCGTGACGAAGTTGGACGCGAGCCCGAAGTCCGCGTCGGAGGTCCAGTTGATCACCGACATCTTCTTGTCGATGTTCGGGGTCTGTCCGGGCTTGAGGGTGCAGATCTCCTTCAGCGATGTCTGCACGTCGAAGACGCGGAGCGTGACACCGGGTTCCTGCGGGGGAAGAGGTGCGGCCTCCGGGGCGGCCGCGTCCGCGGGGAGCGACAGGCCGAGGGCCAGTAACGGGACGGTGAGCGATACGGCCAGACGTCTGCCGAGTCGCGGGGAGAACAGCCGTGGATACACGTGACCTCCTGTAGGCCCCCGAGACCGGGGGCACAAATGGGGCAAAGTGCAGAATCCACCGCCGCCGGAGCGCGCCGCCGTTCCGGATACGGAGAGATGCGGAGATGTGGAGATGTGCGATGCGGAGATGCGGAGATGCGGACGGTGACGCTGGGGCGCGTACCGCCGCCCCACCGCCGCGCCGCACACAGTAGGGACTTCCGCCGGGCACGTCCATACTTTGTCATGAGCCTGTACAAAGTTCTCGGCAGATGCGGTGAGCGCCCGTCAACTCCAGCCTCATTGAAGGCACTTGGGATCAAGAAGGCCGGAGGAGATCATCACCCCGGGGCTCATCCAGTCGCTTTGTCCCTCTACTGGAAAAAGTTACGGCCATCTGTGTCAAAGGGGTTTCTGCTGCGTGAAAAAGCGAATAGCTTCCTGCCCTGTACCGAACGACAAGGGCGGAACGCCCTCCCTCCGGGGTCCCCCAAGCCCCTCGGCGCGATGGCGTGCGCCTGTGCTCCAGACCCCCACCCCGTCAGCACACGGAGGATGCGCGTGCACAGGAGACTCATTCGACCTCTCGCGGCGCTGGCCTGCACCTTGCTCGCCGCCGCGGGCGCTCTCACCGCCCAGCAGAGACCCGCGGACGCGACACCCGCACTCACGTCGGCCGCCGCGGCCGACGAGTTCCAACAAGTCACCCTCGCCAAAGGGGTGGCGGAGACCGGCGAGCCCATGACGCTCGCCGTCCTGCCCGACAGGTCCGTGCTGCACACGTCACGGGACGGCACCCTCCGCCTCACCGACGCGGCAGGCGCCACCAAGGTCGCCGGAAAGCTGGACGTCTACTCGCACGACGAAGAGGGCCTGCAAGGCGTCGGCGTGGACCCGGGCTTCACCACGAACCGCTTCATCTACCTCTACTACGCGCCGAAGCTGACGACCCCCTCCGGCGACGCGCCCGCGAACGGGTCCGCAGCGGACTTCGCCCCCTTCGACGGCGTCAACCGGCTGTCGCGTTTCGTCCTCGGAGCCGACGGCTCACTCGACATCGCCAGCGAGAAGAAGGTCCTCGACGTCCCCGCGAGCCGCGGACTGTGCTGCCACGTCGGCGGCGACATCGATTTCGACGGCCAGGGCAACCTGTACCTCTCCACCGGTGACGACAGCAACCCCTTCGCGTCCGACGGCTACACCCCCATCGACGAGCGCGCCGGCCGCAACCCCGCGTACGACGCCCAGCGCTCCTCCGGCAACACCAACGACCTGCGCGGCAAGGTGCTGCGGATCAAGGTGGGCGCTGACGGGGGTTACACCGTCCCGTCCGGCAACCTCTTCGCGCCCGGCACCGCGAAGACCAGGCCGGAGATCTACGCCATGGGGTTCCGTAACCCCTTCCGGATGAGCGTCGACAAGGCCACCGGCACCGTCTACCTAGGCGACTACGGCCCCGACGCGGGCACGGCGAACGCGGGACGCGGACCCGCCGGGCAGGTCGAGTTCAACCGGATCACCAAGGCCGGCAACTACGGCTGGCCCTACTGCACCGGCGACAACAGCCCGTACGTGGACTACAACTTCGCCACCTCGACGTCGGGCGCCGCCTTCTCCTGCGCCGCCCCCAGGAACACGTCGCCGAACAACACCGGCCTCACCGACCTCCCCCCGGCCCAGCCCGCCTGGATACCGTACGACGGGGGTTCCGTCCCCGAGTTCGGCAGCGGCTCGGAGTCACCGATGGGCGGACCCGTCTACCGCTACGACGCGGCCTCGACCTCCACCGTCAAGTTCCCGCAGAGCTTCGACGGCGACTTCTTCGCCGGCGAGTTCGGCCGCAAGTGGATCAAACGTATCGAGCAGTCCGGCGACGGCACCGTACAGTCGATCAACGCCTTCCCCTGGCAGGGCACCCAGGTCATGGACATGACCTTCGGCCCGGACGGCGCGTTGTACGTCCTCGACTACGGCACCGGCTACTTCAACGGAGACGCCAACAGCGCGGTCTACCGTATCGAGTACGTCACCGACGGGCGCGCCCCGCTCGCCAAGGCCACCGCGAACCGCACCTCCGGACAGGCCCCGCTCACGGTGGCGTTCTCCTCGGCCGGGACCTCCGACCCCGACGGCGACCCCCTCACCTACGCCTGGAAGTTCGGTGACGGGGGCACGTCCACGGCCGCGAACCCCTCACACACCTACACCGCCAACGGCCGCTACACCGCCGAACTGACCGTCTCCGACGGCACCGGCGCCACCGCCACCGCCTCCGTCATCATCACCGTCGGCAACACCGCGCCCACCGTCACCCTCAACCTGCCCGCCGAGGGCTCCATCATCGACCCGGGCGCCGCCGTACCCTTCACGGTCACCGTCACCGACCCCGAGGACGGCACGATCGACTGCTCCAAGGTGAAGGTCACCTTCATCATCGGCCACGACAACCACGGTCACCCGCAGACCTCCGCCACCGGCTGCTCCGGCACCGTACAGACCATCGCCGACGGCGAACACGACCCCAACGCGAACATCTTCGGCGTCTGGGACGCCGAGTACACCGACAAGGGAGCAGGCGGCCAGCCCGCCCTGACCACGCACGACCAGAACATCAGCCAGGGCAGCAAGCGACAGGCCGAGCACTTCAGCGCCTCCGCCGGCATCCAGATCGTCGACAAGGCCACGGCCAACGGTGGCAAGACCGTCGGCTACATCGACAACGACGACTGGATCTCCTTCACCCCGTACATCCTCGGCAACGCCACCAAGGTGACCGCCCGGGTCTCCTCCGGCGGTGCGGGAGGCACGCTGGAGGTACGGGCCGGCTCGCCCACCGGCACCCTGCTCGGCTCGGCCGCGGTCCCCGCCACCGGAGGCTGGGACACCTTCCGGGACGTGAGCGCCGACCTGACCAACCGCCCGGCCTCCACCACCGCCCTGTACCTCGTGTTCAAGGGCGGCAGCGGCTCCCTCTTCGACCTCGACGACTTCACCTTCACCACCAGCGGGGCCACCGCACCCGGCGGTGAGCTCAAGGGGATCGGCGGCAAGTGCGCGGAGGCCGCCGGCGGAGCGAGCGCCGACGGCACGCAGATCCAGTTGTGGACGTGCAACCGGACAGCCGCCCAGAAGTGGACGCCCGGCACGGACGACACGCTGCGGGCGCTCGGCAAGTGCCTGGACATCAGTGGCGCCGGCACCGCCGACGGCACCAAGATCCAGCTGTACGGGTGCAACGGTACGGGCGCCCAGAAGTGGGTGGCTCAGGCCGACGGAACGTTGAAGAACCCGTTGTCCGGCAAGTGCCTGGACGCCTCCGGAGCCTCCTCGGCGGACGGTACCAAGCTCCACCTGTGGACCTGCCACACCGGCGCCAACCAGAAGTGGACCCTGTCATGAGCCGACATCTCACCCGTCTCGCCTGCTGGGCCGCCTGCGGCCTGCTCGGCGCCGCAGCCCTGCCCACGGCGGTCTCCACAGCCTCCGAACCGGGCCCGGCCGCCCCCGACCGCACGGCGGCCACCCCTGCCCGCACGGCGGCCGCCGCCGCCGACCCGGCATACGACGTGCTGGTCTACTCCAAGACCGCCGGATTCCGCCACTCCTCCATCGACGAGGGCATCACCGCCCTGCGCCAGCTGGGCACCGCCAACAACTTCACCGTCACCGCGACCGAGGACGCCGCCGCCTTCACCCCCGGCAACCTCAGCGGTTACGAGGCCGTCGTCTTCCTCTCCACCACCGGCGACGTCCTCAACACCGCCCAGCAGACCGCCTTCGAGGGATACATCGGGGCCGGTGGCGGCTACGTCGGCATCCACGCGGCGGCCGACACGGAGTACGACTGGACCTGGTACAACGGCCTGGCCGGCGCCCTGTTCAAGTCCCACCCGCACATCCAGCCGGCCACCGTCAAGGTGGAGGACCGCGCCCACGACGCCACCGCGCACCTCGGCCCGACCTGGCAGCGGACCGACGAGTGGTACGACTACCGCACCAACCCCCGCGGTTCGGCCCACGTCCTGGCCTCGCTCGACGAGTCCACGTACAGCGGCGGCACCATGGGCGGCGACCACCCCATCGCCTGGTGCAAGGACTACGAAGGAGGTCGCGCCTTCTACACCGGCGGCGGCCACACCGAGGACTCCTACGCCGACCCCGCCTTCCGCCGCCATCTGCTCGGCGGCATCCGCTGGGCCGCGGAGATGACGGAGGCCGACTGCCGCCCGGAGACCGGCTACACCGCCCTGTTCGGCACCTCCGGAACGACCGGCTGGAAGCAGGCCGGTCCGGGCTCCTTCGCCGCCGCCGACAACACCCTGACCTCCCGGGGCGGCCTCGGCCTGTTCTGGTACCAGGCCAAGGAGTACAAGTCCTACTCGCTGAAGCTCGACTGGCGCCAGGCCGGTGACGACAACTCCGGCGTCTTCGTGGGCTTCCCCGCCTCCGACGACCCGTGGTCGGCCGTCAACAACGGGTACGAGATCCAGATCGACGCCACGGACGCTCCCGACCGCACCACCGGCGCCGTCTACGGCTACAAGTCCGCCGACCTCGCCGCCCGCGACGCGGCGCTGAACCCGCCGGGCGAGTGGAACACGTACGAGATCCGGGTCGAGGGCGAGCACCTCCAGCTCTTCCTCAACGGCCGCAGGGTCAACGACTTCACCAACACCGACCCCGCCCGCAGTCTCCAGCAGGGCCACATCGGCCTCCAGAACCACGGTGACGGCGACGACGTGTCCTTCCGCAACATCCGGATCAAGGAGCTGGGCGGCGCGACCGGCCCCCGGGAGGGCGCCATCACCGGCATCGGCGGCAAGTGCGTCGACGTCGCCAACGGGTCGAGCTCCGACGGCACGCAGATCCAGTTGTGGACGTGCAACCAGAGCGCCGCCCAGAAGTGGACGGTCGCCTCGGACGACACGCTGCGCGCCCTGGGCAAGTGCATGGACATCAGCGGCAGCGGCACGGCCGACGGCACCAAGGTGCAGCTCTACGGCTGCAACAGCACCGGTGCCCAGAAATGGGTGCCCCAGGCCGACGGCACGCTGAAGAACCCGCAGTCGGGCAAGTGCCTGGACGCGTCCGGTGTCTCCTCCGCCGACGGCACCAAGCTCCACCTGTGGAGCTGCCACACCGGTGCCAACCAGAAGTGGGCGCTCCCCGGCTGAGCGATCCTCTGGACTTCGTCGGCACCGCTGAGGGCGGCGCCGGCGAAACCGGCCGCGAGACCGGGCCGGTGACGGCGGCCGGGCGCCACGCCGAGGCGCCCGGCCGCCGTGCGCTCACGCTCGTCGAGGCGCAGTTCTGCCGCCGTCCCGCGAGCCGACCCGCGGCACAGCGGCACAGCGGCACAGCGGCACAGCGGCAGAGGCAGGGAAAATGCAGGTGCGCCTGCTCGCACCAGCCCCCTACGTTGGGCGATCAGGACATTCCCTTCCAAGGAGCCGACCGCTTGCAGGCCGCAGTAACCGTCACGCCCACGCAGATCCCGGACCTCCTTCTGGGCCTCGCCACCGTCCGCCCGGTGTTCCTCTGGGGCGCCCCCGGCATCGGGAAGTCCTCCCTGGTGCGGAAGTTCGCCGAATCCCTGGGCCTGGAGTGCGTCAGCCTGCTGGGCACGCAGCTCGCCCCCGAGGACCTGATCGGCGTGCCGCAGATCCGTGACGGCCGCTCCGTGTTCTGCCCGCCGGAGGCCATCGCCCGCGACGAGCCGTACTGCCTCTTCCTCGACGAGCTGAACGCCGCGACCCCGGACGTGCAGAAGGCCTTCTACTCGCTCATCCTCGACCGCCGGATCGGCAGCTACGAGCTTCCGGAAGGCTCGATCGTGATCGGCGCAGGCAACCGCGCCACCGACAACGCCCTGGCACGCCCCATCGCCTCCGCGCTCGTCAACCGCCTCACCCACGTCCACCTGCGTGCCTCCGCCACCGACTGGCTGGTGTGGGCGGGCGAGAACGGCATTCATCCCTGGGTGGTGGACTACCTCGCCGACCGGCCCGACCACCTGTGGTCGCAGCCGCCCAAGACCGAGGAGCCGTTCTCCACGCCCCGCTCCTGGCACATGCTCTCCGACGCGCTGGACTCCTTCGGGCCGGCGCTGGACGAGGAGACGCTGAAGATCGTCGCCCACGGGACGCTGACTCCCGCCCATGCCGTCTCCTTCTGCGGGTACGCCAAGATCGTGCGGCACACCTACGGCATCGAGGCGATCATCAAGGGAGACGCCTCCTGGCCCCGCCGCACCGAGGACCGCGACCTGCTCTACTACCTCGCCGAAGCGTTCCGGGGACGGCTCGTCAAGGAGCTCCCGGCCCAGCGCGAGCACGCCTCGGCCGCCGTGCGCGAGACCTCCTACCGCGCCAAGTCGCTGCTCGTGCAGCTCGCCGAGATATCCGTCGAGGTCGCCCAGACCGTCATCGCCGAGGACGCCGACGGCAACCCGGTGCTGCCCGCCTGGTTCCTCGTGGAGGCCGCCCGCGACATGCCCCGGCTGGTCGAGGCCCGGCGTTGAGCCGCTCCCGCAAGCAGGGCGCGGACCGCCCCGACCCGGCCGCCGAAGCCTTCGCCGCCGGCGCCGAACTGGTACGCCGCAACCCCGCGCTCGCCGCCGTCGACGCCGACTTCATCCGGGCCAAGGCCAATGCCGACGCCCCCGGCCAGGGCCTCGTCCGCGCGGACTCCAACGGGCGGGTGCACGTCCACCCCACCCGCCGGGCCGAACCGGGCGAGTGGGCCTGGGCACTCGCCCACGCCCTCCTCCACCTCGGTTTCGGCCACCTCCCCGCCGCCAAGGAGCTCCGCGAGCAGCCCGACCGCTTCGCCCTCGCCGCCCGCTGCACCGTAGTCAACCGCTTCCTCGCCACGTTCCCCATCGGCACCGCCCCCGACCACCTCCCCGAGAGCTACCCCGACGGCGACGAGGAGCAGCTCGCCGCCCGCTGGCGCAGGACCGGCGTCCCGGCCGCCTACGAGCGGTGCGGCACCGCGGACGGCGAACCCGACCAACTGCTGGTCCAGTGGCCGCGCCCGGACACCACCCTGCCCGACCGGCAGCTCGCCTTCGCCTACGCACTGACCCGTACGGTCTCCGCCGCGATGGACGTCGCGGGCGGCCGCCGCGACCGGCTCACCGGTGAACGCGTCGCCCAGCGCCCCTGGGACCGCGCCCTCAACTGGTTCGTCTCGTCCTACCCGCTGCTCGGCGGCCTCGCGGCCGGACTGACCGTCGTCGCCGACGCCGAACTCGCCCGCACGCACGACATCTCCGTGGCCGCCGTGGACGCCACCGCCGGCGAGATCTATGTCAATCCGCTCAAACGGTTCACGGACGAGGAGTGGCGGTTCGTCCTCGCCCACGAGATGCTGCACGCCGCCCTGCGTCACGGCGGGCGGCGCGGCGCCCGCGACCACTATCTCTTCAACGTCGCCGCCGACTACGTCATCAACGGCTGGCTGGTCGAGATGGACGTCGGCGCGATGCCCGAAGGGCTGCTGTACGACCCCGAGTTGAAGGGACTGTCGGCCGAGGAGGTGTACGACCGGATCGCCACCGGGCTGCGGCGCGGCCGACGCCTCGCGACCCTGCGCGGCAAGGGCGTCGGGGACATCCTGGGCGAGCCCCTGCCGGGCCGGACCGCCGACCCCGTCGACCTCGACGCCTTCTACCGGCGCGCCCTCGTCCAGGGCCACCAGCTGCACACCGACCGACAGCGCGGCCTGCTGCCGGCCGGACTGGTCCAGGAGATCCGTGCGCTGGCCCACCCGCCCGTTCCGTGGGACGCCCGGCTGGCCCGCTGGTTCGACGAGTTCGTGCCCCGCCCCGAGCCGGTACGCAGCTACTCCCGGCCCGCCCGACGCCAGGCCTCGACCCCCGACATCCCGCGCGCGGGCCGCTCCTTCCCGCCCGAGGAGGTCGCCCGCTGCACCTTCGGCGTCGTCCTGGACACCTCGGGCTCGATGTCCGGCCCCCTGCTCGCCAAGGCGCTGGGGGCGATCGCCTCGTACGCCGAGGCCCGCGACGTGCCGGCCGCCCGCGTGGTGTTCTGCGACGCCGCCGCCTACGACGCCGGGTACCTGGCGCCGACGGAGATCGCCGGACGGGTACGGGTGCGGGGGCGCGGCGGCACGGTCCTGCAACCCGGCGTCGACCTGCTGCAACGGGCCGACGACTTCCCGCCGACGGCCCCGGTCCTGGTGATCACCGACGGCTGGTGCGACGCGCTGCGGGTCCGCCGCGAGCACGCCTACCTGATCCCGGAGGGCGCCGGGCTGCCGTTCACCCCGCGCGGACCGGTCTTCCGGGTGCGCTGAGCCGTTCCGGACGCACCGAGCGGCGGGGCCGCGCACGGGCTCGCCCCAGTGCGCCTATCCGGCGATCAGTTCGCGCATGGTGGCCATGTCGCTGAACGGCAGCAGTTCGCCCCGGACGCTCTGGTGCGGTTCGCTGC